>VGTJ01000002.1 GCA_016874775.1 Deltaproteobacteria bacterium | reverse complement strand
CCTGGAGGGCTTCACATCTCGTGCTCGTTGCATCGGTCTGGCCGTGAGAGTTTGGTGCGAACAACCACGCAGCAGCTCTTGCTGTCTCTCAACCTCGGGTGTCAAGCGGCTTTACCGGAAGCTCACTGAAGTGCTCGCAGTTCGTCAGCAACAGTTGGAAGCGCAACGCGTGGCGTCTCAAGACGAACTTCCCACGACTGGAGACCATCACGGCCACATGGACTCACTCCGTCATGAGTTCTTGGATCGGATACTGAAGTTTTTTTCGTATTAGAGCGCAAGGTCGCGCATGTGTTTGTAGAGACGCCACATAGAGATCTGGAGAAATGAATGGTGTGAACCGTGGGATTTTCTGATGGGAGCTTTTCTGGGATTCCCTCACCCTAGCCCTCTCCCGGAGGGAGAGGGAATTGTTGTTGTTTAATCTAGGGTTTGAGAGGCGGTGGGCCAAACGTACCGCGTAAGAGGCAGGGAAGAATTATCGTAACTGTCTCTGCAAATCAGCGACATGCTGACCAAACTGGTTACGATTGAAGTTCTCGCGATCTTTCACGTCGTCGTAGAGTTGGTCAATTGCTTTTGCCAGTGACGTCTGCACAATCGCTGGATTGTTGCGGGCCATTGCATTGACCAGGGCGTTAATTGCCATAATCGCTTGCTCGACGGAGTGGACTTCAGATTCAACGAGATATGGTACATCGCCAGCAATGCGATCGATAATGCGTTTGGCTGCCGCATTGTCAAAGTTCGCTTTTTCAATGCTAGGAATGACTCGCCCAATGGTCGTTGCCAGGTCTGATGCCGTTGCCGCAACGCTTGCTGGTGGAGTATTGAGCTGGGCAATCTGCCCGGCGAGGCGCTCAACCTGTGAGTCGACTCGTGCTTTCTCGCCCGGAGCGAAGGTCGCGACGAGATGTTTCAATACGGCATAGCGAGCCGGGTTCCACGGTGGGCCACCGGTCTTGTGTTTGTAGCCACGCTGCTGCCGCCAATCTGAATCTTTCAGTGAGTGATGACAGGCATAACAATTCATGTCGCCAAATTCTGGCCACTGATTTGCCCGCGCCCGGCGTGCCATCTGTAACATACCTTCGCGAAATGATGAGGCTTGTCCTACGGCCCACGCCTTTGCGCCAGTGGGTTCGATATCGCCACCCGCTTTGCTTTTGGTGGTGTTCGGGGTCCAATGCGGTGGCATGACTGCAGTGTAGTTGTCCAGCTCAAAAATCATGTCTGGATGACCTGCAGCAATGAGGTCGTGGTTGACGGTCTTGGTTGCATCACCCAAATGACATGCTAAGCAATTCTTTGCGCGACTGTCTAATCCACGCAGATCACGCATCCCGGCTTTCACAGACTGTTCATGCGTCCAGCCGGTCGCTGTATGTTGAGAGAGCCAACCACCAGCCGGACCGTGACATGATTCACACGAAATGCCCTCAGCAAGATCGATCGCATTGGCCTGCAGATTTTTGGGGACATTCATCGCGTGGCAATCTAGGCAGATTTTGCTCTCGTGCGCTTTGGTCTTGATCTTCAGGTTGCGCATAATGCGCACCGATTTGTCAGCCAGCAACACATTGTATGCCTGCGTATGACGGTCTTGCTTGAGCCAAATGAAGTATTCGTTCTGCTTGACCTTGTAGAGGTCCCGCGGCTCGGTACTGCCATGACAGGTCACTGAGCCACAGCTTGCGGCGCCAACGTATTGGTCAACCTTCAGTGTTGGAGTTTCTAACGCTGCTGCAGGAGCTGTCTCTGTGGGAGGTGGAGACGCCGGTGCTGGTTCGGCTTCCTGGGCAGTGAGCGACGACACGCTGCTCATTGAGAGGACCACAGAGGCGGCTACAACCGCACTAATGAAACGAGCCATTCGGTTTTCTCGAAACATAACCCTCAACCCTCGCGTTTGATCGTTGCTTTTTCCTCGGAAGCTTGTTTACCGCCATCTTCTTTGGTTTCTATTCGGTCAATCCGGAGCGGCGGCCCTGGAGGAGTATCGGTGACCTGGAAGAGCTGGCCGTCACGCTTATACAGCTTTTGCATCTCATGCATATTGAATGGGCGTCCACCGATGCGGTTAAAGATACTGACCTGATTGCCACTTTCATCGACTGCACGATCACGATCTAAACCCTTGGCGATGAAGAGGGCAGGGCCGTGGGTGTGCCGTGTGGCAATCAATCGTGGCGATGGCCGTGGGCTAAATCCTAAGAATCCGGGGACAGTTTCCGGCGAGGTCAGTTGCAGCACTCGTAACCCGTTGTGACCATCGGCGACATAGGCGAACAAGCTTGCATTTGTCGATGCGACTTTGATGTCATGGGCATCGTTGATTTTCCCCTCGGCGTTGTACACCTGATCGATAAACGGTTTATCTGGTTTTTCGACATCAACAACGACGATACCCTGTGACCCTGCGGCCACGTAGGCATAGGTGCGAGCCACATAGACACTATGGGCATGCTCGATTGCCACTTGTCCCACAATCTTGGGACTTGCCGGATTGGTAACGTCGATAACCTTGAGTCCTTCTGCATCGGTGACAAACGCGTAACGGAACTGCACGCTGATCGAGCGTGGCTTCGACAGCGGGATCTCAGCAATAATGTTCGGCTTGAGTGGATCGTTAATGTCCACCACTACCAAACCACGATCACAACCAATGTAGACTGAAGTTCCAGCTACTGTCAGCGTTTCGGCACCTTTGAGCGCATCGCCAGGATTGAAGGTGAGGGCGCGCTCGAAGAAGTTGTTAGCAGGATCACGGTCGGCCAACGTATTGACATTGACGAGGATCAATCCTTCTTCACGGTCGCTGACATATGCGTAGTAATACAGCGAGTGCCAGGGTTGTTCTTCGTTATCTGGATCATGTTTGCGGTACGGTGCAATCGGCATGTTGGTGGGCAAGGCAACAGCGGTCGCATACTTGGTACGGATGTAGGTCCGTTGGCCAAGCGGTGAGACTGGTGCTGTCACAATCCGTTCGGAGAAGTCTTTGTTGTCGACGTTCGCAATGTCAAACGCTTCCATGCCTTTTGTGCCAAGGGCAGCGTAGAGATACTCGCCACGTTTTTCGACCTGTAGGACTTGGCTCCGTCCGTGATGATGGCGGGATTCCGTCAATTCCAAATCATGGTCCTGATGCGCTTTGTAGTTGGCAGGGTAGGCGAGTTTGTGCAGATAGCTGCCAATCACTGCTTGTGGCTCGTCCCACTCGGTGACGCCGATCGCTTCGAATCCTTCTTCGCCGGTGGCAACCCACGCGAAGCGACCCATGAAGTTGACGAAGTTGGTTCCCAAAGTGAGCAACTGGGCCATAACCGCATTGTTGTCATTGTTCTTAGAGACATGACAATCAGTGCAGGTCTTTGTTTCGGTCGTTCTCACCGTGTGAGGGAAATGGGTGTTAAACGCCTGGCTGCTATAACCCGGAGTCGAGATCGGGGGTTGCTGGATATAAAAGCGTTGTCGGTTGGTGTTGGTTGAACTCAAGATCAGTGCGCTCGACGAACGGACCGGAGCAATACGGTGATTCTTGTTAGAGCCGTGAATCCCGATCATGTAGATGTCTTCTCGGAGCACTTGGGGGTTATAGGAACTGTACTGTCTGGTTTCACCGCCTTCATAGTGCAACCGTTCGGACTTGACGTTGGCTTCTTGTGGGAGGTGACAGCCGAAACACGATGTGATCCATGAACTATGGCAGGTGAAGCAGGTCATCTTTTCGTTCGAGTGGGCGAGTTTCGCTTCCTCGACATGGCCATTACCCCAGGTTTTATTGTCACGTTGAATCGTCTTCGCGAGTCGGGCTTTCTCATTGTAATGACGATTCCCAGGAGTGATACTATCAATGATCTGCCGGACCTCCCATTCCATGCCTTTATTGACCATTGAACGTTGAACGAGAATTGGTTCCTTGGTAACGGGGTCGGTGCGCCAGGCAAAGCGCTGTTGGCCAAACGGCGTGGTGCCTACAGACAAGTCACTCCCCCCAAGCGGAGCGGCAGGCCCCGTGGTTCGCAGCGTTGCACGGGCTTTGTTGGTGCCGTGGCAGTCTTCACAGCCAATTTCGACGGCATCGGCATATTCACCCCAAATTTTTCCACCGCCGCCATGTGCATCAACTGTGAAGTGACAGTCGACACAGTGCATGCCTTTCTCAAGGTGAATATCCATGAGATGCACGGCTTTTTTCATCCATTTGGGATCACCGAACGGGACGACTTTACCATCTTTGTCGAGCAGATTACCTTTGCGATCTCGTTTATACGCGGCTTTGAAGACCCAGCCGTGACCATGATAGTCAGCGAACTGGGTGTGTTTGAGTTGCGGATTGAAATCGCTCACATTGGCGAGGAAATTCCGGTCAGTCCACAATCCGCGGGCTGCCGCGCCTTCTGGGTTGTGTTCTAGACTGATGCGTTTTTCTTGCTCTGTGGGATTTTTCTGCTCCTTAGGCCACATCATCTCACCGTCAGTTTCATAATCCCACATGTTGAAGCCATAGTAGGTGTTAACGAACTGGTTCGGTTGGTGCATGTGACAGACCATGCATTGGCTTGAAGGAATGGCGCGGGTAAGGCGGTGACGAATCGGATGACCGGACTCATTTTTCGGAATGGTCGGGTCAGCGGTGAAACTTTTGCCGAGATGACCAAACTGTGCGTATGGGCCAGAACGCACGGGATCTCGATCATTCGCATAGATCACATGACATCCCGTGCAACCACTCGAACGGTAATCGCCTGGATGGTCATTGGTGCCCATAAAAGACAAGTGCGGGTCATTCAGACGAGTCTTGTGAATGTTGAGGACGGGAATGCTGACGCGTAACCCGGTTCCTGGTCCGCGGTTGCTCAAACGGATATCTGGCTTCCCAGAATCGTCGCCTAAATTCGGGCTGCCAATTTCAGGAAAAGCAGAAGGTTGCAGGAGGCCGCCATCTTCGAATGCGCGGAAATTATCTCCTGGCTGCAGCGTTTCCCAGCGCGGAAGGGGAAGCAGAAAATCACGTTCGGCTTTTAATTTCTTTTCATACGCATTGAGGATGGGATTATATGTCTCTTCTTGTTTTTGTTCTGCCGTAGAAGGATTCTTTACCTTGATGGAAGCGGCTTCCCCATCGCGAGTGTAGGCCTCACCAACGATCGCACGCTTGGTAGAAATGATGCCGTTCGCGTATCCAGCCGCTGCCCAGAACACGGAAGCTGTGGTCATGGGGCTTTTCTTGGTCGCATTCACTTGAGCTTGATGACATGAGCCGCAGGTTTCATCGGCGATGCGTAAATCACCAGGATTGATAAAGCGAACGAACTCGGGAGACTCGCGGAGCAGACGCGTATACGTATGCTCTGGGTTGGATGACGTTGGCTTTCCATCCCTTTGCCAGAATTCAGGATGGCGGGGGTGGACATGCGCTTGTTTTTTTACGTCTTCGTATGCCGCTGCGTCTTTTGCGCTGCCAGGAGCAATGCTGGGTTGACTATTGCCGCCATGACAGTCCGTACATCCCAAGCGCACCACTGATGAGAGATGCATGGGCTCGATACCCTGGTGACAACTCAAGCAACCTGCACTCTTTTGGTCGGCTTCGGCTTGCGTTTGCAGCATCAATGCAGATTGTTCGGCCTTCTTTGGAGAAGAACCTGTACTGACTGCTTGTTCGCCTGACGATGGAGTCCAGGCGATGAGGGTAACAAATGAAATGAGGATCGCAGCGAGCGCTAAACCCCCTCCTGACCGCAGGAACCAGGATTGTGATGGCGATAGCATCCCCAATCTCTCCTTAGAATGTCAAAATAACGTTGCTAAAACCGTGGAACTGCGCTGACCCCTGGCCATAAATATCACGGAACCCACCGCCGGGGAGAAACACCGCCGTTCCAACAAGAATGATGACGTTGTTATTAAGATACGGCCGGTATCGTAACCCTGCACTGAAATCCCACCCAAGCTCGTCTCCGACCCGCTTCTGAAACAGCAGAAACTTGAGCGGTTTGGTTGTGTCGAAGACCATGTAGTTCACATTAAAGATGCCTTTGACTTTTGGAGTGAACTCGGTGTCGAGGCCGACGTTGAACAGGTGAATACCGGGATTGACGAAATTGGGCTGTCCTTCATCTTTGCTACTCCGTAGATCAGGTAGCAGGCTGCCGCGATTGACGAGATTGACGCCGGTGCCGGTGAGTTTCACGCCGAGGCGGTTCCAGTAGCTGAATCCGCCGCCAGCAAAAGCTGGGTTGTCAAAAATTGCGTCAAAACCAGTCCCTCTGCCGTCGAGAGGGTCACCGTCACCAGAAGCGTGGAAATACGAAATCTTCGGACGTAACCAATCGCGATCAATCGAGAGTTCGAGGGCACCCATATACGCGGCAATGTTAATACTACGACCGGCAATGGGGTTACGCGTGTCGCGCCCAAGAACATAGTAGAAGGCCGAGTCGATATTGATGCGTTCATAGTGGCCAAAACTGGTCCAGCCTAAATATGTCGCATTGAGGGAATGTGGGCGAAAGGATCCCACTGGGTCTGGGCGTACTAAGAAATCATTTTGATCGAAGTGAAATGATTTCCCTTCCCACAGATGATGGACACTAAACTGGGTCGTGTACCCTTTCACGAGAAAATCTTGCCGGTAGTAGTTGGCAATCAAGAGTTTTTGGTCACGCAGACGATAGCGGTTCAATCCGCTGTTGGTATCTTTCTCCAACCGATCAAAATACACCAGGTTGTATTGATCTAAATTGTTATTGTAATTGCCAAACAACCGCACCCCGAGGGTCGTATCGGAAAAGACGAAGCCCTTGAAATCGCTGTTAAACGGCTGAATACCTGCGCGTATCGAAATGAAATCGTAATTGGGGCTGAGGTCGGCCAATTTGGCTTCCACAAAGGCTTCTTGTAAAGCTGGGTGCCCGTCGGTGCGGGTCGTGCCTCTTCGTACGCCAGGGAAGAGGGCGCCGCGCTCTTCGACTAACGCATAGTTAAGGTTGCCAATGAAAGTGAATTTCGCGCGCCAATCAAACGGTTTGAAAGCGGTATCGCCCTTGAACAGATCCGCCGACAAAATGAAATTCTGATTCAGGAGGAATTGGGTGTCGTTGCCAAGGAACTGTGCGCTGCCTGGGCGTTCACTACTAGGGCCGCTTGGGACCGGTGTCTTGCGGACCTCGGTCAGCGTATCCCAGGCACCAGTAAGGTTCAAAAACACATCTTGTGTTCCCCAGATCGGATAGTCGCCTTTCAAGACGTTCTGATTATAGGGATCCCACAGACTGCCTTTGACGTTCACTTCGTACGGTGGCGGGGTAATACGCCAGCGGTCTGTTGTGGCTTGGAACTCTGCCTCTGCGGATTCCTCCAGCGGCACGGGTTTGAACTCATCGGGAGGGGAGAGGAGCGGGCGCCGAACCGCAGTGCCTGGAGGACTGATGGTGACAGTTTGTACCGCGCTCGAACTCGCTCCTTGTACGTCACTCACCGTCACTGTCAGTTTGTAATTGCCCGGTGCGAGCCGTTCCGGCCAATCGATAATCCAGGTGCCTCCAGGGAGCACGATCGTCGAGGCGGTGGTCTTCCCGATCACCGCTATAACGCGTGACCCTTGGGGCGCGGTCGACGTACCGTGAAGACGAGGAGACACATCGGACGTGTAGATTGGTAAGCCGCGATTGATCGCGAGTGTGGGTGTTCCAGCCTCTGCGCCCCAGCTCTGGTGGGTCGCAGTGACGATGAGAAGCGAAAGGGCTGCAATCAATGCTCGCTTCCGTTTCATTTTTCTGAATGTGCTTGTACGCATGACGACCCCCCTCATTTCCCCACAGCTAGTGACATGACCTTATTTCGTGGCGTTTCTTGGGAACTTGAGATAGGCGAGACGGGCACCCCGAATAAAGAACTGATCCGCTCGGATCTTATCCGGTGGTTCGAATCCAACTGCTCCCGCAGCCGTGACAAAGTCATCTTGTTCAACTCCGTCACCACTGATTCCCAGACCACCGATAATCTCTCCGTTCCTGTATAACGGCAGACTCCCTGGGAAGAAGACAATGCCACTCTGATTCGGATTCGGCGCCTGTGTTCCTTGTGTACACGGGGTGATGGTGTCTGGGATATATAAAGAGCGGAAAAATGGTCCTTCGCCACCGGTATCGATGCCAGGTGGATAGAGGGGTTGGCTGCCGAAACTGAGCGTGCGATTACTAATGGACGTATCTTGCGGTACCCCAGGAAGGTCATCTCGGACATTAGCGTCAGCACCACTAAAATAGATCACATTGCGTGACTTGGCCGTTGCCACATCAATGCTAAAAATTGTCGCATCCGGCATGCGGAAGACGGCAAGGAGACTACCATCTACATCAGCCACCGAGATCATCATCTTGGTTTTTTGCCCACGTGGAAAACGGATGGCGGCGCGTGTCTCATTTGCGGTCCGCAGCGAATTCTGTACGATGCGGTCGACTTCCTCGACCGAGAGTTTCGAGCCAGCTTTGGGGCCAATCAAATACCCTTCAGGCGCAGCGCGACACACACCATTATTCTCGTCGCGATCAAAACACTGACCGTCGCGCGGACCACCTTGCGCAGGGAAGATGAGTTCTCCAGTTGGAGCTGGGTCTGGGTTGATCGCTTTGGGCAGTTTACCTTTGACAGCGAGATTGGCCACATCGCGATTCACGAATGGGAGTCGAATCCCATCAATGAACACACGCTCGCGCAAATCTCTGACAAAAAATGCAGGTACGGGAAGCACGCCCGTCTTCTTCGGCTGAAAGGCAGCGAGGAAAGCGACCAGTTCAGCGAAATCATTCGATGCATTGAGATTGGGAGAAAAATTTCCGACGACCCCGACTCCGCCTACAGCGGTGTTGCCTTTGAATAAGGGAATGCCGCCGCCATTGACGGCGACGATGTCTTCGTCGACAGGGTCTTTGTCAAAGAAATTCAATTTTCCTGTGGTAATACCAAGACTACAGCCACGACGATCACTACTATTGCACGAGAGACCACTGAGTGCCTTGGCACGCGGAACCTCTTTGCCGTCATTAAACGTGGCGTTAAATTCACACCCGCGATTGGTATTTTCGATGCCGTACAAGGCGGCGTTGGGAGTGAATCTGACTGCAGGGGGAAAATGGATGCCGCTGATGAAGCGGACGGTACGCGATGACAGTGGTGCTTGGTTGTGGCTAAAAAACGCTCCTGTTCGCGCAAGAGAAAGCGCAACTTCTGCAGCGTCATAGCGTGGATTACTGAGCAACGCCTCACCCGAGAAGTTTCCTGCAACCTGTGTCGGCGCTCCACTCTTACGGAATACTGCGAGCGGATTCCCGACCCGATCGACGACAGCCACGACCAGAGGCTGGTCAGTGACCGCGATGGCTGTGTCAATAATAGCCTGGACCTCACTAGCGCACAGCGGAGGGGTTGCTGGGTTACACGCCTGTGCGGCTGTAAAAGAGGGGAGACTGAAGCTAGATACAGAAAGCAGTACAAATAGCACTCCAGTCGAGAGTCGTATTCTCAGCATACGTGTTGTCCTTCCTACCCACCCGATGCGCTGATCAACGTAGAGTAGCACAAGTGGTGAACTGTCGTAAAGTCGGTCAACTCGGCCTGTGGAGCACTCAGGGAATTGCCTGAAGTGTGGTTGTCGAGAATGAAGAGTCGAAAGTGTTCCGTGAACTCTTGCGCTTACTATTTTTTCGTTTGCCCTACTGCTTTGGGGTCGTCTCCTTCAGTTAAGACTCGCTGCACGGTGAAATTCCCTAACCAATCGATATCTTTCGTCTTATCGTGATACAGATGGCAGGAAACACAATTCGTCGTCGCAGTGTGTTGCGACGACGAGGTGGCCGTCGCCACTTGTACATCCGCGCGATGACACTGTTGGCAGACTTTAATGCTGGGCAGGTTGACGTCTTTCGCGGATTTGCTCTTCGCCATATCGGTATGACATGCGGCGCACTCTAACAGTCGGTGATCTCTATGGGGATAGAGGCCATAAGGGAGCCACACCTTCGGAATAGCAACGCGTGCAATGGTCGGAATGCGTGCCTGCGGATTTTCTACCGCATGGCAGAAATTGCAGGTGATCGTGTACAAATGTTTTTCTGCCGCAGCCACCGACTGGCCTGAAGTCGGGGCCGTCACTACAGGTGACACCGATTCCACCGGTCGCGTGAGCCGCCCAGGAGAAAGGAGCAGCGGCGGAGTAGAAGGGGAGGGGGGAGGAGTATCCGCCCGCCGTTCTGCAAAGGTTACGACTAAGAAACCGTGCACGATGGAGGGCTCAGCGTGAGGTGCAGGCCGATTGTTCTGCATGCCAGGGAACACCAATTCATGGCAGCTTTTGCAGTGCTTTTCATAGACGATCGGAGCAATTTGTTTCCCGTCATCTGCCGTGGCATGGCAATCTTTACACGCTAATGTCACCTGACCCTTGGGGCTTTTGAGGTCCGCTTTAAGATGTTCATCATGGGGGAACGTCAATGTCGTGCGGTCACTTTGGTTCCCACCTGCTTCGTTCAGGCGTACCCGTTTTATCCCGATGCCACTTTTGAGTGAAATGGCAAACTCAGGGTGATCGCTCGCGAAGCTCGTGACTTTTTTCGCAAAGGTTGGCGCACTATCTTTTACCTTCAGGTCTTTATGGCAGGTCACGCACTGTTCGTTGGTCACCGCCGCGAGCTTTTTCTGTTCTTTGTGTTCGACGTGGCAAGAAATGCACGGTGGGGTCACGGTCTGTGTTGCGGCATGCAGTGGGCCCGCATGACACTTGATGCACAGTTGTTCCGGGGCTCCTTTGAACGGTTCGTGACACAGCCCACACTGCTTGCCAAACAACTCATGAGCAGTGGATACAGGAAGAGCGGTCTGAGAGCCTTTGTCATCTTGTGCGATGACCACTGAGCCCCAGACCATCGTAACGGCGCACACCAAGGCAAAAAGCAAGTGTCTCATATTCCATTGCTGCACAGAAGCGACGACAGGTAGTGATGAGCAGCCCCCTGGGGAAGATTGTCACACAAATACAATCCGTGATGCAAGGGTCAACAGCTCTTTTTCTCTAGCGCTTCCAGCTCCTATCATCCTGCGTGCAAAAAGTCTCGTGGCTTTCGGTTTCCCTTCTGAGAATTTTTATGGAATTTTATGAAACGAGGCGAACGAAGAAAAAAAGAGGGCTCAGGAACTGCCTGGCCCTCACGTGAACAACTACGGGGATGCCCTGGTACAACGGTTACGGACAGTCGATCACGCGACAGCCAAGTTCTTTTGCCCGGGTGCAGGTCGCTTCGCTTGCTTTGCCGTCCTCCTGAATATCCGAGGCTGGGGCTTCGATTGCGCAATCGCCGCTTGCCGCCGCGCGGCAAATAGCATCGAATGGGGCAATCGCTCGTTTCAATTCTTGCTGCGTGGCGTCAGGTGTGAGACGGGGAAGGGTCACAACGTCGGTGATGAGATCGACGTCAAAAAACGTGACTTTCCCATCCTGATTCAGATCAGCCTTCTGGTTGAACTTCTTCCCTCTCTCGGACTTGTCTGTTTCTTTGAGTACCGCGAGCACGTCGTCCCGATTGACCAACTTGTCGCTGTTGACATCTCCGACGGTGCACAGCTGAAAGCCAGGATCGCGTAAAAAGTCCACTTCCGACGTGTTCATCAAAATATTGATGTTGCTGACTCGCTCTCCGGGTTTGACATCGATCAACGAGTATACAAAAGGGTTATCGGTGGCGTTCGGCTTTTCGTCCCCACAGACAGTGATGTCGGAACCACAGCCTGTTATCGGACCGTTGTAGAATTCACCGATCTGTGGGTTGGGAAAGAAGGCAAACTTGGTGTTGTCATCCGTGTTGATCACAGGATCTAACTGACCGGTTAAGCCAATGAGCCCTGAAGTGCTGCGCACCGGAGATGAAAATCCGCCTTGAAAAACCGGGGTAGCGTGGATCAGGTACTTGCCAGGAGTGAGGTTTGCCAACGTATACGTATTTTCTTCTGGTGCTCCCACTGGGCGGGGCAAGCCGAAGCCAAGCTTCAAGAAGCCGCAGAAGCCGCGGAAACGATAGGCAGCCGAAGGAAATTTCCCGTTCAATTGCGTTTTACACTCCTCTACTCCAGCGCCGAATGGGTCATCGTTTCGCGAGCATGCGCCGAAGAGGCCACGAAACTGCACTTCATCAGCACCAGGTTGGTTGTCGTTGTTGTCGTCACTGAAAAGGACACCATTACAGCGGCTTGGGGCAAAAGAACTGCCTGTGATCTGCGAAACTGCTTCGCGCAAACTGCCAAACGTGTCTCCTGGATCGATTTTCCGGGCAACAACCAAGACGCCTTGTGCGGGTTTCAACTGACCAGGCATGTTCGGATCGGGGATGAAGACACGACCGGCAATCGTTCCGGTCGACGAGGTCGGGCGCGAGCAGCGCTGACTGGCTGCAGCCTTAGGGGTGCAGGGGTACAGTGTTGCCAGTGCACTTTCATCATCGCGTTCTGGAGTGCTGAACTGGTTACCGCTCAGGAGCGTAGGATACATTGTCTCAACGTGGATGGCATTGACTGCCGACAATTGATCGACGGGTGCAAAGATGAGTGTGCTTGGGGCTACCGGTGCTACTTGTGTGGCCAGGCGGCGCACTGAAGGATTCAAGAGGGCGGTGTCGCCGTTCACCGATCCATGGCCGATACCAAGGAAATGACCGATCTCATGGACCAGCACGCTTTCAAGAAAATTTACATTGGTATCAGCTGGTTCATTTGCTATCCGTGCCTGCTCAGCTTTAGCAGTAAACTCGGCGCCATTGATCACTGCAGAGCCGCCAATGATAGCACTTGCGGACGGGATGAATAATTCGGGACCAGAAACACCAACGACCCCGCTATCTTTTCCGAATATAAGCTCGATGATTTGTCCATCGTTGTCGAAGACAATGGGACTGGGGCAGTTTATAAGATTTTGATCGAGGCACGCTTTGCGGACATCACAAGCGAAACGAGTACGCTGACGATCAGGACCGTCGCTCCCAAAAACTTGACATGGCACCATGGTAGTGAAGTCCTCGATTGTGAGATCACGTTGGAACGGCGCGAGTACGGCAGGTGGAAGGGGAGGGAGAATGCGTTCTAAATTGTCGGCCTGTAGGACCACCCCTGGAAGGGTCACCCAGCGCTGAAATGCGCGGTCGACGATCTCTCTTGCCTGAAGATTACCAATTGTACCGAGATCGCCAGTCTCCACCACATAGAAGGCACGGCCATCAACCCAGGAAAAGGGTTGCCCAGTGGATTCATTGTAAAACAACGGTGCTCCAGCATGGGCTTGGCTGAGCAGAGTGCAAAGGTTCAGGACCAGCAGTAGCAAGGCAGTCCAGAAAGCGCCTAAGAGCCTCAGTATTTTTTGCATGTGCGTTCTCCTTTTATGGTTCTCCTTACTGCTGCCGTGAGCCTGCGATCGTGCGTAGAACAGTCAAGAAGCGTTCATACCGTGCTTCCTTGCCAGGCTCTGGGAGAGCACTGTCGGTGAGAGCGCTTTTGCGTAAGCTGCTGTTGGTGACGACTTTTTGACCAGAGGCAAGCGTAGTCACTGGTAACTTCCCTTGAGTGAGGCCAATCGGTGTGGTTAACCCGAGCTTGCCTGGTGCGGCAAGAAACACCACCGCTTCTTCGCCTACACTGTAGGTTGGTAGGCCAGCAATCTTGGCCGCAGAGAAAATACCCAGAGGCGCTTCACTGATGCGTTCGTCTGGGTGTGGTTTTGTTGTCGGCAGGCTCTGCCCTTGGGGGTCAAGTTGCTGGAAGGTGACTGTTTGACCGACGTCGCCTTTCACAGCTTCGGTCACAGTGAACGTGACTTCCAGCACTGGAATGTCCTGCGCGTTCACGCTGCGGGAGACCTTGGTACAGGTGCCGACAAAGACTTTGTCCGCGCGTTGCGTCAGTTCTTCGATGTTGAACGGCGTGACCATGACGGCGTCGGTACGAGTCACGAACAGCAGCGCGGTTAGGAAAGAGCCTAAGAGTCGCAGAGTGTTCTTCATGAGCGTTCTCCTTGGTGCGATCTTGTTTGTCGTAGATTGTCTCCCATGTCATTCCCGCAAAGGCGGGGCCCCAGAAAGGGAAAATGGCAAAGGCTAGAGCAATTTGCGATTGAACCTACCATAGGACCTCCACTTACGACCCTCACCCTATCCCTCTCCCTGCCAGGGAGAGGGCAGTACGAGCGGAGCGAGTACGGGTGAGGGTAATGCCTCAACTTAACTAAAAAGTATTTTTAAAAGTCGTACTCCAATCCCGCCAGATAGACGAGATCGGAGCGGAGTCCGTCATTGGTAACGGGAAGACGGAAGCTGGCGTTGAGGATGAGACCCGCAAACGGATTCACCTTAAAACCAAAGGCTCCATCCAAGAAATGACGCGGCAATCCTTCCGGGTCCACACGCCACGAACCCAACATTTCTGCTACTAACGAGAAGCGAGGCGTAACCATGAAATCGACGGCAGTAGCGTATTCGAGCGTGTTTTTGTTGGATGATTGGGTTGTAATCTTTCCACCACCGTTGAGATGAAAATTGAGGCGATTGGCAAACAAGTTCTTCGAATAGAGGATCAAAAAGCGCGCTTTGAAGGCATCGTCGCCAAGAAAATTGTTCTTATTCCCAGTAGGAAAAGTCAGCTCGGCTAAACTCCCGAATGATCCCCAGTAACTGTCCAGCAACCGCGCTTTTGCTCGGATCAGCAAATCTCCCACCCCAAAGCGGCTCTTATCGACGGTGTTGCGCTGGGTCCGTTGAAGGAATGAAAAACGAGTACCCACGCCTTCCCTTGGTGAGCCACGGAGAATAATAAAATCAGAAATGCGGCATTGGTTGGCTTTGGCGCGATCGATGCCGCACCGTGGATCTGGCAGGAACGCTGCAAAGTCATCTCGGAGTGTCTGACTGCCCTGCTGCAGTGTCGACCTCGCGCGTAACGAGATCTCCGTGAGTGGTAGTAAGAGGCTCACATCGATCCAATCGGTGATCCCGTAAATGCCGTAGATAGCGACGGAATTGGTTTTGACCTTGAGATTGACTTGTCCTTGGACAATGCCGGTGTCTAAAAAGGGGCCGAGGGAATCTTGACCAGGAAACAGCTTGTTATTTAACTGTAATCGCGACAATGGCTGTCCGTTGAAGGTGTCGAAGTCTTGTCGAACATAAGAGACTCCAAAAGCGAACACCCCTTTCCCGAGGGTATTCACGCGCTCACTAAAGATGGCACCGAGTCCAATCGAACTCCGCTCGAACACACTCAAGGTCGGGTTAAACGTATATTCAAAACCCGCACTCCCAGAGGGAAGCGGAATTACTGCACTCTCAGTGAGGATGTTTCCGCTCAAGCCGCGCGAAAAAAGGCGGGCGATACCGCCAGGGCCTGCAGTTTGGATCGGTCGACCAAAACTTTTGGAGTTGCGGTCCGCCGAAAGTAATACGAGCGAGTCGGGCAAATCAGAACCAGTGAAAAATGCCTGGTTGCGAACAGTAAGAAAAATCGATTGTGAGCCACCAAAGAGGGAGTTCTCCAATGAGGACCGTAAGTTGCGAGCAAACGCCGGAGCGGTGAGAAGTACAGCGCCGAGCACCACCCCGATAGCCAACAGTATTTTCTTCATGCTCCTCCTCCTTCCAAACGGCAGACGGCGCAACAGGATGTGATCGTAACAAAATTGTCGAGCGAAGGCGAATGGCACCCCGAGTGAGTAACTTCCTGTAACTATCCTACTTACGTTCCTACCGTCAAGAGTATTTGGCTATACAAGAAAAATCCATAAAAATTCCACACAAACTCTACCGATTGACGTAGCCCTATCGTGTGCGGTACGACCTTTCTTCTTGACGAAGGGGATTATACAGTTTGATTACGCTTATGTTGGGCTCGCGAAAATCGAAACAGGGGGTATGCGTACACTTTACGCTCTGACCTTTCGAGTGTGTCATTCTCTGAGCGCAGCGAAGAATCTCTCTGAGAGACCCTTCACTTTGTTCAGGGTGCTAATTCCGGTGTGCCAGTCTGCTGTTCTGATTGAGTGCGGGGAATGTGAGTCTTCTCTGGAGGTGCAATCGTATGAAATGTTTCAACCGCTGTGTGATCGTTCTCATTGTGGTGCAAATAGTTGCGTGGGGGGCGTGGTCGCGGAGTGAGGCACGCAACTTAACAACGGTGCTCGGTGAAGGGTTTGATCTGATTCCACGAAATCCACTCCTGATTACGAACCTGGTATTCCCTACTGCCGCTGATGGAAGGGCGGATTTTTTTGCCTTCTCCACCGCAGGGCAGGGGTTAGCTCCAGCGCTTTCCGCTGCAGTTGCGCAAGCTGTGACGCAACAATCCCCACTGGCGTCAGTTGCCCCTGCTTTCAGTTATCGTTACATCCCCTCGTTGAGTGTGTTTGAACGCTCCACCAGTGTGCCTGGTCCCCTTTTTAGCGAGCGCGCGCTCACCCTTGGGAAAGGGCAACTCAACTTCGGTATTGGCTATTCCTATGTCGGTTTGGATGACGTCAACGGCGGGAGCTTGCAGAACAAGCGTAGTCCATTACTGCTCGAAGCGTTTTGCCCATCTACGGCTGGATTGCCGTTGTTCCTTGATCCACTGTGCGGGCGATTTCTCGATGATGGATCGTTGCTGAGGATTGCTGCCCTTGGACTTTCTTCGGTCCGCACCCGGATGCATATTCAGACGCATCTGGCCGTGCCTACCTTCCGCTACGGACTCACGGAGAACTGGGACGTTGGCATTTCTATCCCCATAGTGAATACCTTCTTACGGGTGCGCCATGATCTCATTCCCGTAGCTATAACGGCCGATGCGTTTCTCGTGTCGAATGTCGACCGACAAGGGAATGTCAACCTTGCGTTACTCAATTCTTCTCTCCAACCAGTTGACCTGACCCAAGCCCGCTTTTTTGCTGCCAATCGCGGACGACGAACATTAACCAAGGTGGCGGGAAGTGCGACCGGGGTCGGTGATATTTCGCTGCGAACGAAATACCGGCTCTGGGGTGGGGAACAAGGTGGTGCCGCAGCGGGCTTGGAACTGCGCCTCCCGAGTGGAGACGAGGACAACTTTCATGGTACCGGTGAAACGCACGTAAGCCCGTTTATTTATTTGTCGCAAGTGATGTGGGATCGCATTGAACCACATGTGAATCTGGGGGTGGATTTTAACACTAAGAATATGGATCGCAGTGCATTCCTCTACTCTGTCGGTGTTGCCGCGCTTGTATGGAAACGGCTCGGCGCGGGGATCGATATTATTGGCAGGAGCGATTTTGGTCGGCTGCAACCTGGCAAAGGCAGTGGGCTTGCCGGATTTTCTCTCTCCCGTCCGGCTTCATCGTGCTCACAAGCGAACCCCTGTACCCTCGGCGACAGCCCTCCCTTCCGTTTTCCCTTTAAGTTCAAACGCAATGATGTCATCGACATCTCTTTTGGTCTGCGTTACGTGTTGGGGGTCTCGGGGTCAATCTTTTTTGGCGCTATTATGCCTCTTAATGACGATGGCTTCCGGGCTGATTTTATTCCATCTGGGGGGATGGGGTATACGTTTGACGGTAGAGAAGATAGAAGCCAAAGCTCCACAGTGTAGCGGGCGCTGCGTGCACGCTGCCATTCAGCGTCATAATTTGTGCGCATGGCACGCGCTACTACAGACTCCGTGTTTGTACTTAGTGTATGGGACCTTCTGTGGTATGAAAAATCTCTTATTTTGCAAAGAGTAAAATGTATTTGCTAAAACTGACTGAGGGGGCTAAAAAAAAGGATAGAAACAGCCGATTCCTCAAAAATACTGGTATTGTTGTGAAAGGAGCGTTCCGTGTCCATCTGTGGCGCAGTTAAAACCGACACGGGTAAGGTGCGTGTGAAAAACGAGGACTCCTCCGGATTCTTTCCCGAGGCGGCGTTTTATATCGTGGCGGATGGGATGGGGGGGCATCTCGGGGGAGAGCGCGCAAGTGCCTTAGCTGTAGAAACGATGCATGGGGTTCTCCAGGAAACTGAGGGAGAAGATCTGACGCCCATCACAACCGAGAATGGCTGGTCGTCGGTCGCTGGTCGTCGTCTTTTCCTCGCAATCCAGGGAGCAAATAACAAAGTTTTCGAGATGAGCCAGCAGGACCCGGCCCTCAATGGCATGGGGACAACGGTGGCTGCTGTCTTGTTTGATGAGCACGAAAGCGTTGCCGGGATTTGTCATGTTGGCGATTCTCGCGTCTATCGCGTTCGTGATGGTACGATTGAGCTCCTCACGGAAGATCATTCGCTTGTGCAGCAGTTACTCCGTGAAGGCAAAATCGGACCAACAGAAGTCAAGACATTTCCGCACCGTCATGTGTTGACACAAGCCGTTGGGGTGAGTCCACTTGTCCAACCTTCAGTGCGGCTCGAACGGCCCCAATCCGGAGATATTTACCTCTTGTGTAGTGACGGGATTCATGGGGTGGTTGAAGATAGCGACATGCTTCGTATCATTAACGAGACCGCTCCAGATTTCGAAAAATCGTGTGATGCGCTGGTCAATCTCGCCAATGAACGTGGGGGCCGAGATAACAGTACGATCATCATTCTGTCGTACATTGAAGATCCAACCGTAGCTGGCTAACTCGGAAGTCCACCCATGGCAACTAAGCCGATGGTGATTTCCCGCAAGTACGAGGTTGTTGGCCAACTGGGTCAAGGTGGCATGGGGCTGGTGTATAAAGTTCGCCACACCGCCCTCGACACCATCTCTGCCCTCAAGGTCCTGCCTGCGTATTTGATGGAAAACGAAGACATGGTGAACCGCTTCTATCGGGAAGCGCGCGTCATGGCTCGGCTTAACCATCCCAATATCGTTCGTGTCCTTGATATCGAGCGCGATGAGACTCTGAACCTCTACTACTTTGTCATGGAGTACATCGAGGGGGTGACGCTTGGAAAATACATCCGTGAAAAAGGCCCGTTGCCGCTGCCGGAAATTCTGCGTATCTCGCGCCAGGTCGCTGAAGCCCTAGGCTATGCCCACGGCCATACCCCGCCGATCATCCATCGTGACATCAAACCCGCCAACATCATGATTGAGGACCATTCGTCACGCGTGGTGGTGATGGACTTTGGCATCGCCAAGGAACTGGGCGATGGCGATTCCACCAAGACCGGCATGGTGATCGGGACCTTGAAATATGCCTCGCCTGAGCAACTGCGCCATGAGCAGCTTGACGGTGGAGCGGATGTCTATTCGCTGGGTATGGTGATGTATGAGATGTGCACCGGTAGGCAATTCTTCGGCGGGCTCGATGAACATGCCGTGCTGGGCAAGGTCTTGTACGATACCAAAGAGAACGAGCCGCACTTTGATCGCCCAACGCCTGCCGCGTTTGCTGACCTGTTGACGCGGGCGATCGCGAAAAATCGTGCCCATCGCTACCACAGCATGCGGGAACTACTGCAAGCGCTAGAGAGCTGTCGGAATTTGAGCGCTGATGGAGAAGACACCGGTACGCTGATTCTCTCTGGGCTGGGAAAAAAAGAAGAGAAAAAGCAAGAGGCACAGGCTGACGACGATATCGAAGACCAGATCCGCAAACTTGAAGAAGAACGGGAGCGTCGTCGTATTTTGTCGCTCCAGACGCAAGCGCGTGAGGCACGCGAACGCGCGACTCGTGACGGTGCGTCAGAATGGGCTGCCACCTTGCTTCAGCAAGGAATGACGGCGGAAGGACACGGTGCGAAGAGCTTACGGGACAAGGACTTTACCGCAGCTCAACAAGCATTCGATGAGGCCATCCAGATCTTCACCCAGGCAGCCGCAGAAGCGCAAACCGCAGCAGCCAAACGGAAAGCCGAGCAGGCACGGGGTAACATGGCCGCCGCCAAGGAAGAGGCTGAGCACTACGGCGCACGAGGGCACGCGCGCACGCGATACGCGCGTGCCCTCACCCTGGAATCGCAAGCTGATGAATTTCTTGAGAAAGGTGATTTTCAGCACGCGGCGCACGGCTATAGTGAAGCTGCACGTTCCTTCGCTGATGCTCGCGAGCAAGCGTACCGTGAGACCCTAAAAGACGAAGCAGAGAAAGCGCATGCGCGGGCGACCGCTGCAAAAGCGGCGGCGGAAGAGCAAGGTGCGACACGACTTGCCGCTAACCTCTTTCGTGAAGCTGCAGATCAAGAACAACGGGCAAGTGCAGCAATCACGCATGAAGAATTTACCCAAGCGCGTGAGTTATATCTTGCTGCTGCGCAAAAATATGAGCGTGCGCAACAAGAGGCAGTCAATGAACAGCAACGGTTAGAAACCGTCGCCGTCCAACAACAAGCCAAAGAAGCACAGCGTCAAGCTGAAGACGCGCAGGCGCGCGATCTTGCCTCTCCGTTGTATCAGCAAGCTACCTTGTTCCAGAAGCAAGGTGACACGCAGTTGCAAGCGAAGGCGTATGACAAGGCCAAGCAGGCGTATCTGCAGGCGCGCGATCGCTATGAGCAAGCCACCCAAGAAGCCGCTACCGAACAAGATCGACAGGCTACTGCTGCAGTCCGGCAACAGCTGCAACAAGCCCAAGTGCAAGCTGACCAAGCGGAAGCAAAGGAACGCGCGGCTTCCTCCTACCAACAGATTCAACGCTTGGTTGCCGAGGGACAAGAGCACGAAAAGCGAGAGCAATATCGCGAATCTCGCCACCGCTATACAGAGGCCGCCCAGCGCTTTCAACAACTCGCGCGTGAATGTGCCGTGCTTGCTGCCCGTGAGCAGGCTGATACCGCGCGGCAGAAAATGGCAGAAGTGGTGCAGGGGAGTGAGCCCCTGCAGGCCTGGGCTAAGGAGAACTGGGCGCAGGCGCGTGAACGTGTGCAGCGTGCGGACCAGGCCTACCAGAAGCAAGAATATCGCAGTGCTACGGATCTCTACACTCAGGCTGCGAAGGCTTATACCCAAGCACGCACTAACGCTGAGCAAGAACAATTACAACAGGAAGTCCGTGATGCACAGCAGCAAGCGCAGTCTGCAAAAACGCGCGCTGAACAACGCGAAGCAACGCGTTACGCTGCTGAGTTGTGGCGCGATGGGCTTGCTGCACTGAGCGACGCTGAAAAACAGATTCGCACCAAAGAATTGCGGGCGGCGATTCAACGCTATTGGCGCGCGGCAGAGCTGCTGGCGAAAGCTGCTGACGATGCGCAACGGGAACGTCACAGACAGGAAGCCGTAAGCGCTCGACAACGTACAACGGAAGCACGGCAGATTGCCGAGAAGTCCGGGGCTGCACAACGCTTTGCCACGGATTTTGCTAAAGCCTCACACCTTGTTGAGCAAGCGGCCCAAGCGGAAACGCAAGAGAATTTCTCTCAGGCAAGCGAGGCCTATCAGCAAGCACGTCAACTCTGGGAGCGTCTTGGGGGCGAAGCCTTTCGGCAAGCTGAGAAGGAAAAGGCGGAAGCCGCACGGAAACGTGCGGCTGAATCTAGGAATGGATTGGCGGGGCTCACTGAATGGCGCGGAGCGAAATGGGCTGACGCGGAACGAACAGAAGCTGAAGCGAACGCCGCCTGGGAAGCCCAGCAGTATGCGAAAGCAGCAGAAGCGTATGATCGCGTCACGCAACGTTACATAGAAGCGCGAACAGAGGCCGAGAAGGCTCGACACGCAGCTGAGATCGAGCGGCAGCGACGCCGCGCACTCGATGCGCAGCAACAAGCGGAAGAAGCTCGCGCTGAAGCGCAACGAGCTGAGGCGGAAAGGTACGCTACGGCGCTCTTTCAGCAAGGGGCGCAGACTGCTCAACAGGCCGAACAACAGATGCACGCCCAGCACTGGAACGATGCCAGCCAAGCGTTTGCACAAGCACGGTCACTGTGGTCACAAGCTGCGCACGATGCACAACAAGAAAGAGCGCGGCAGGCTGTCATTGCCCTGCGTCAGCGATTGGAAGCTGCTCAGGTTGCAGCCACTGAAGCGGCAGTCCACTCACGCTTCGCACAAGAGTTTGCTCGTGCTCAACAGGTAGTTGTCCGGGGACAACAAGCGGAAACACAACAAGACTTCTCCCAAGCGAGTGATTTATACGAACAGGCTCGTCAGCAACTGTTGCGTCTTCGTCGTGACGCAGACGTTGAGGCTGCACGCGAAGACGCTGCAGCGGCGCGCCAACAGATGCTGCAGGCGAAAGAGAACGCGAGTGAGCTGAAACAATGGGCCAACGCACAATGGGAGGCCGCGCAGAAGCAAGAAGCCGATGCCGAGCGAGCGTTCTCAGACCAAGACTACGAAAACGCACTGGCGCAGTACACACAGACGGCGCAGTTATACACGACGGCAGCGACAGCAGGAGAACAGGAACGACTCCGACAAGAAACCGCTGCGGCAGAAAAACAGGCTGGTACTGCGAAGAAGCAAGCCGAAGAAGTTGATGCCCCACGCTATGCGGCCACGGATTTTAACCAGGCGGCGGCGGCTCTCGATGAAGCGAGTCGCCACCAACGACAGCAAAAATTTAGTCAAGCTACACGTGAGTATCGCCACGCAGAAGAACTCTTTGTGCAGGCGAAGGGTACGGCACAGCATGAGTACGCTAAGCAGGAAATGCTTGCTGCTCTGCAACGTGCAGAAGAAGCAGGATCTGCCGCAACCCAGAGTTCTGCCGAGCAACGTTTCCCGCGCGAGTTTGCTCAGGTTCGAGGACTTTTCGAACGTGGCCAGGCTGCGCAAAAAAAAGATGACTTCACTACAGCCCGCCAGAATTACGAACAAGCGCAACAACAGTTTATCAAGCTCGTTCAGGCGGTGCAGCAACAAATTGCTCAGGAAGAGGCCGATGTTGTGCGGCAGCAAGCCGCACAGGCAAAACAAGCGGCCAGCACCCTAGCTCCTCGTTTTGCCGCAGCCCGGTGGAAAGAAGCGCAAACCTCCGAGACCGAAGGTGAGAAAGCGTGGCAGGCACAGGCGTATGAGCAAGCCCGCGCGCATTATGCGCAGGCTGCACAGATCTATGAGTACGCGCAAGCTGAAGCTGAAGTAGAGGAGCAGCAGCAACGTGCCCTCTTGGCTAATCAAGAAGCGAAAGGACGTCAACGCGAAGCTGACGCCGTGCATGCTCCACAATATGCTGCAGACCTCTATCGACAAGCACAGGAAGTGCGAGAGCAGGCGGAGGCTGCGTTAGCTGCAAAGCAATTCGAGGAATCGGTTACGCTCTCAGCGCAAGCAGGAGAGTTGTTTGGTCAGGCATTGGGAATTGCCCGGCTTGCCCGAGCGAAGCAAGCCGCGACAGAGTCGCAGAAACGGGCCGTTGCAGCCCAGGCAGAGGCCCAGGCGGTCAGGAGTGAAGAATTTCTTCCTGGTCAACATGTCGAGGCGATGTCTGAGTTGCATAAGGCAGAGCAGGCGCTTGCCGACGAAAAGTTTGATGCGGCACGAGACCAGTTTGACCGTAATGTTTCGCGCTGGAAACAGATTCGCCAAGAGTCTGAGGTTGCATGGCAAAAGCATGAAGCCGAGGGTGCAAGAACTCGCGCGTACGAGCTGCGACAACAAACGCAGACTGCGAAAGGGAAACAGAAAAAGTCAGCTGAGAAGTTTATCACTACAGGCGATCAGTCGTTTCAGCAAAAACGCTACCCACAAGCGCTCGCGAGCTATAATGAAGCCTCTGCACTTCTCTCCGCATTGCAGCAGCAAGAAACAGAAGTCCATCCGCTGCTTGATCAGGGGCCAACAACGGAAGGCGAGCGTACCAGTCGTCCCGTTCCCGTGGATGCCCCTTCTCCTGCGCGTCAATCTTCGCCAGTTGTCGCAGGTATCGCCGCGTTTGTCGTTGTTGCTGCCTTAGGGTTTTATTTCAGCCGAGGAGGAGAGTCAGTTAACCCGCAGAAACCGTCGACTCAGCAGGCGCAGGAGGAAGAAGCCCGAAAGGCCGCCCAAGCGAATGCAGCACAAGAAGAAGAGGCGCGTCTGAAAGCTGAACAAGCCAAAGCCGACCAATTGAAAGCAGAGGAAGAACGTCGTAAGGCCGAGGAGGTAGCTAAATCCCAAAAGGCAGAAGACGATCGCCGCAAAGCTGAAGAAGTAGCCAAAGCTCAGAAAGCAGAGGAAGATCGGCGAAAGGCGGAAGCAGCAAAAGCGGAAGCCGATCGTGTGAAAGCCGAACAAGCCAAAGCTGAGAAGCTTAAGGCGGACCAAGAGAAAGCGGCAAAAGCGGAAGCTGACCGCCTAAAAGCTGAACAAGAAAAGACCCTACGGGCCGAGGCGGAACGACTCAAAGCTGAACAAGAAAAGGCGGCAAAAGCGGAAGCCGATCGTGTGAAAGCCGAACAAGCCAAAGCTGAAAAGCTCAAGGCGGATCAAGAGAAAGCGGCAAAGGCGGAGGCCGATCGGTTGAAAGCGGAACAAGAGAAGGCAGCAAAGGCAGAAGCTGAGCGCTTGAGAGCTGAACAAGAGAAAACTGCACGAGCGGAAGAGGAACGGCGCAGAGCAGAAGAGGCCGTTCGCCAGAGAGCTGCAGAGGAAGAGCGGCGGAAAGCAGAAGCCGCGAGACTGGCGGAAGAGGAACGATTGGCGAAGGTCCAACGCGAAGAAACTGAACGGGCAAAGGAAGCCGGACCTCCCAGTGATAGAGAAGCCATGAACTGGCTGGAAACCATCTATCGCCCGGCATGGGAAAACAAAAATACGGATGCCCTGGTGCAGCTCGGCGAAATCTCAGCACAGGACGCGACCAGACTTCGTGGGATCCTGGAGGGGTACAAAAGCTACAGTGTATCGTTCCGGGATGTGAGCGTCCGCAACGAAGGGAACCGTGCGGTGGTCCGCTTCATCCGAGTTGACACGATAGATGGCAAGACTCTTGCCCTGCCACCGAAAGAAGTCAAGTTAGAAAAAAGTAATGGCGGGCGTGTTGCTCGCACGCGATAGGCTTTTTTGTCTACCCCGCCTGAGTGGTGCGCGGCACTAAGGCAAACGCGACCTGATCAAGGCCGCCGAGCCGCCACCCATTTGCACCATATTCAAGAACAGTCGACAATTGAATACTCTTTTCGATCTGTCGTTCTGTGAGGCGATCAATAAAACGATCGGTGCGGAAAAACGAGACCGTAGCGGTATTCGCCGTGAGCTGGACTTGTACATTGCGCACATCGATGTGTAAGTCACGAATCGTGTGAGAAAAATAGCCTTGCAAAGTAGAAAGTTGCTCTGTCGTCAGGGTGGGGTGGTACTGGGCCAGTTTATTCACCTCGCCTTGGGCTAACGACGAGAAATAGCCCTGCAAAAAGGTGAATAATGGAGCTTGTTGTTGGGCCTGTTCTGGTGAGGCTGCAATAACCGTAGCAGGCTGTGATGTTTCCCCGAACGAAGAGGATGTCGCTGTCAAAAGGCCCAACCACGGCACGATAACAAGAGTGGCGATCCGGTACAGGTTCATACGATACCTCTTTGTACTGCAAATTACTGTACCCTACTTTATCGGCCTATTCTAGAAGTATTTTATTGTCAGACGGTGGGTACTGTAGGGGCGTCGTCTGCGACGTCCCTACGGCATTTGTACGGGGGAGGTGGCGAGGCCTTAGATCGTTTTCTCAACAATCACGTATTTTATCCCCATTTTTTCCAGCCAGGCCTTTGGTGGATCAGCACCGATGAGGACAAACACGGCGTCATTGTCGAGTTCGTGGACTTCGTTCCCTGCTTTGATTGAGACCCGTTTCTCTTCGATTTTTGTGACGTTAGAATTCAATAACACTTTCAGTTTTCCGGCTTTTTCTTGTTCTTTAATGGCTTCGACGTTTCGTGCTGCCGCGCGCGAGAAAGCCCCGCTTCTATACGAGATTGTCGCCGTGGCCCCTGGCTGTTTGGAGATCGCTACTGCCGCCTCAATGGCGCTGTCACCGCCACCGACGGCCAGCACGTGCTTCCCTTGCCATTCTGCAGGGTCGTTGAGGTTATACGATACTTTAGGAAGATCCTCACCCGCTGCACCGAGTTTGCGAGGGTTGCCCCGCGCACCTAAGGCGAGAATCACATACCCGGTCTGATAGGTGCCTTTATTCGTGGTGACGGTTATCACGTTGCCGTTCTTCTTGACTTCGCTGACCTCTTCGTGGGTATTCACGTGCAAGCTTTCCTTGCGGACAATGTCTTCCCACAGTGCGACGAGGTCTTCCTTGGTTGCATCTTTCATCGGTAACAAGCCGTAGACTGCCATCTGCACTGGTTCGGCGAGCACGGCTTTATCTCGTGGGTAGTTCTGGATCGTATTCGCCAAACTCTCGCGTTCAAGCACCACGTACCGAAGACCACGTTGTTTGGCTTCGAGACCGGCAGCGAGTCCACAAGGACCAGCACCGACGATGATAACGTCGTACTGGGCTTCAGGAATCCGCGGTTTACGAGTATCGATGTAACGAACAATTTGTCCGCCCTGATTGACGACCTTTTTGATGAGAGCGTTGCCCAGAATTTCTCCGCCCAAAAAGATGCCCGGAACATTGTGACTTTCGCTGTTGGGGTCAATATCCGGTCGTTCAGATTTTCTGACGATCGGCACAGGCGAGATACGGATCGCGCCGGTCGGGCAGTTCTCATGACAAATGGTACAGCCTTCGGTGAGTGACCGACATGCACCAGGAGTGACAACCGCAGCCTTGTGTGTCGCTGGAGACAGTGCCAGTACTTTTCCGGGACATGAGTCATAACAGGTACCGCATGGCAGACAGGCGTCGGAGTCAATTGTCGGATAGGGGTACAGGGCTCCCTCACTACTCGGAGTAGGTGGTGGGATCGCCGCTGCTGGTGCCGCTGCTGCTGGTGCCGCTTCTCCCTCATGCCCGTCGTGTCCTGCTGCTGCTGGTGCCGCTTCGTTTGCGGGGGGTGGCGTAGCCGTTTCTAATGACGCCAGCCATCGTCGAGCGAGGCGCATGTCTGCGTAGATATAGGCACCGGTCGCACCTACGAGTCCAAGCATAGAAAGAAGCACGCCGTTCAATGACAGACCACCAAACCAACCCCAAGCCAATTCGGTCGTCGATGGATAACTGTGATGTTGTCGATGGCAATCTAAGCAGGCGATCGTTACTTTCTTCTCTTCATGACACGAATAGCAGGCGTCCATCGGCATCGGATATGCTGCTGAAGAGCGGAGGACCGGGCGATACTCAGTCTCGCTTGTCACAACCGCATGACACTGAACACAGCGCATTTGCCCATGATCGTTATGCTGAAAGACGACGTAGTTGATATTTCGTGCGACATGGGTCACACCCCCGTCGGCCTGGGTGTGGCACAACTCACAATCTTTCGAGGCGCTCTTCTTGGCGATCTGGGGATCGACGTTGGCAACCTCTTTGTGACAATCGATACACTGAGCATGTGTGGGGAATGGCGCAAACTGCCCGTCTAATAACTTGACGTGGCAATCCAAACATTGCTCCTGCTTCTTGTTTTTCTCTAACACCTGCGCGCTGTGGAGAGCGTGTGCATACTTGAGCCCAGTCGGCTGCGCAGAGAAATCTTTCTGCCAGGTCTCTCGTGCGGTGGAGAGTGCTGCCGGTTGTATCCCTTGCGTCGGCACTTTTCCGGGTTGTGGGATCAGCTGTTCAGCGACAGAAAAGACTTGCGTGTGATACACTCCCATCGGACGTGAGGCATACGCACGGACGTTCATGCCTGCTTCATGACAACTCCAACATTGCTCTTTTCCGCCTTTGATCGCGAAGGTCCGGCCTCGGTGTTCAGTATGACAACTGACGCAATCGTCACGCCGGTCGTCTCTCACTTTCAATACATCAGCGTGACAGTCCGTGGCGGCGCAGGTGGCATTGACTGGTTGAAGACCCCAAGTGGGATGGCACGCTGTACAGCGCTGTTCAAAGGTGCCGTTCTCTAGCTTGGCGTGACTTTCTGAAATTGGACCACCGGCAAAATAGTCAGACCGTCCGAGCACCGCGAAGCCATACGAACTCAGGGCTGCAACCAACATCAAGGCAAATGTGGCCCACTGTCGAGGAGTGCCGGGAACTGTGAACGGTCGTAACGTCACTCCACTTTGCCGAGCGATAATAGCTAAACGATCTTTGAACGCCGCCGAACGTGACCTGACATTCTCGGTGGCGGGCTGCTCAACGACCACAGGTACTGGTGCATCCGGTGTTGCGGCTGGTGGAGTTGGCGCATGATAGGGAACATACGAGGTCTTTTCATCGGCACCCTCAGCGGCGGCTGCGGCACCTTCAGGAAGGGTGATCTCAACCTTGAACCGAGTGTCTGCCAGCAAGACTTCTTCGCCGCCCTTGAGAGCCACACGAGTAATACGCTCGGTGTTCTGTCCGATAAACGTCCCGTTCAGGCTTCCATCATCGACTAGGAAAAACCCAGCGGGGGAAATCTCGATTGCGCAGTGAATACGTGATGCTCCGCGATCTTGCAGACGAAACGTTGCTTGTTCGCCACGACCGATGGTGTAACGTTCCACACCAGGAAGAGGAGTGAAAACCGTCCCTTGATCTGCTCCTTCGATCACCCGTAGGGAAATTTTAGGACCAGCCGGAGCCGCGCTCGTCGGTTGCTTTGGTGGAACCGCAGGTTGCCTAACAAAACGGGTTGCTTCATCAAGAGGTGGGGTACTGCTTTGTGCCATCGCAACGCGAGTTGCTTCATCGGTTGGCACTATCTGCGTTGCTCGTGTGCCGCCGCTGAGCGCGCTCAGGGTGAAAGTAAAGTTTTTGCCGCCGACGGTTCCAGTAATGCGCATGGCTTCTTCACTGCCAACTTCTAAGGATACAGGGGGATGCGTAAGATGGATTTCGACGCGAAATTGGTTCTGGCCAACGAAAAATGTATCTCCATCAGCGAGGTCGGTTTGATAGACGCGAGTTTGCGGGGTGCTTAAATACACACCATTGACACTATTGTTATCATACAGGCGGTATTTCCCTGCCTCCCGCTTAATCGTGGCATGCACCCGAGAAGCGGTAGAGTCATTGACGGCAATGTCACATGTTGTTGCACGACCGATGGAAATAACCTCTCGTGCCGGAGAGTAAACCATGCCGCGGTTTGGGCCACCAACGATAGTCACAACGATCGGCACGTCTGGTTGATGAACGGCATTGAGACCGTCCGTTGCAGTCGGCGGCGTTGGACTGACCGGTGGGGTTGGGCTGACCGGTGGCGGTGCTTGGGCAATACGAGTGGATTCGTCTGTCGCAGCCGCGGGTTGTCCTGCACTGGCAGTGTTGCGCGGCCCCGGACTTTCCTGCGACTGCAGCGACAGGTCTACACGGATACGACTTTTCCCGATGAGGATTTCATCGCCGTCTTTCAGCGTATAGGGCTCGGTAATGCGCGTTCCTTGTGAGTTGACAAACGTCCCGTTGCCACTTTGGAGATCGGTCAAGATATAGTCGTTACCGCGCCGTTCAATGCTGGAATGGCGACGAGACACTGCGGCATCATGGAGCACGACCGTACAGGTGCTACTCCGTCCGAGAATAATCGGATCGCTTGAGGGGGAGATCTCTTTCCCTGTTTCTGTTCCGGTCTGTACCGTGAGCTTGATCATGGCCGCTATTCCTTCTGCGTTTAGTAGTAGAGGATCGAGACAATGTGAATGAGTGAAAAGATCATCAGCCCAGCGGTTAACGGAATATGCAAACTGAGCCAGATCTTCAGCAGATAGTCGTACCGCAACTGCGGGTAAAGTGAGACTTCAAGTTTCTCTTTCTGGAAGAGTAACCGCACCATCTGGCGGAAATCTTCTTGTTCGGTGCCGGGAATTTCTTTGACGATCAGACGTAGACGATCCGGACGGGTCGTATCGCGGGCAATTTCTGCTGGTGCCCACAACCAACGCCACGATGGCTTGAGACTCACCCCAGGGATAGCGGTTTCCTGTTGATAGATTTCATTGAACAGTTGGGATTTGCCTTGGATAATCGTTTCTAACTCTTGGGTCACTTCTTGTAACTCATCGCGCAACTCTTCTGGCGTTTTTTCGACTCGTTCTTCCACCTTGGTCAAGGCCGTGGGAACAAGTTGATAAATGATGTAGCCCCAAGTCCCTGTCGCTACGACGCCAATCAGGCAGATGAGAGCGAGGACGGCGACCAGATTACCGAAACGAAAACCCGCGTGCGTCAGAATGAGCAAGATCGAGAGGAGGCCAAGCATCAAGTGCCAGTAATACCAGGTCTGTAAACGGCCTCCCCACTCGCGTCGACCAATGGCCAACCGTACACCACGTCCGCCTGGACCGGCATCCACTTGGGCATAGAGAAAACGTTTCATCCCGGTTTGTCGCAGGATGGCGCTCGCTTGACGACGAACTGCGGAAACCGTCAGTGAGGCATTCTGCATGACCTGGCGTTGCAAGTTTTGCAGCTGTTCAAGTGCGGTGCGCTCGCCTTCTTTAATCTTCCGTCGTACATCTGGATCAACGCGGATCGCGTTCATTGCGCGACTGAGAAAGCGACGGCGGACACTATACAGCAGCGCACCGATCATGGCCGCAAACCCGAGATTCCCCAGAACGAGCCCTTCAAACGTGCGGCCCGACGGCGGCCCGACCAAGTGTGCCGTATAGTGATCGTAATACGCGATGTTGACCAGAGCTACTAATATGGTAGCGATAACATACCAACGTGCGGGTGACCGCATACGCTTCTCGTCTCCTGCTGGCGTTAAGACTTCTTGTTACGTTGTCCAGTGATGATGACGTCAAGTTCATCGGCCCGGTAGCGCCGAATGGCTTGGGTTGGGCAGTTGTTCACACACGCGGGAAAGAGGTGGCCCTTATCGAGGTCACACTTGACCGGCACCTTTTTCAACCGTGGGCGTTGCTCAGCCCCAACGGTTTCGCCGCGTTTGTGGGCAGCGATATGAAAAAGCTGATCCGCTAAGGTCGGTGGTGTCAAATGCTCCAACTCTTCGATGTCGACCATAATAATGTTGCCGTACGGGCAGCGTTGCGCACACCCGCTGCAACCAATACAACTATCGGTGAAGTAGATATCTCCGTCTTTGTCGCGTTTGATACCACCTGACTTGCACAAGAGGCACACGGGATCCTGGCAGAACCGACACGCTGTGGGTAACAGCATCTCCTGAAAGATCGTTCCCTTACGAATAAGGCGAGAGATGCCATCATCGTGAGCGGCGGCACACGACTTTACGCAGTTATCGCAACGAACGCAGAGGGTTTCATCGATGGCGAGAACATCCAGGTTCGGCATCACCTCGGCTTTGAACTGCAACCGTGCACCAATAAATGTCACGTCTTGTGCCATGTCGGCATCTAACCGACGTAGATTGGCAACGCCGCGACTTTCCTGGATCGCTTGTGGGTTGGCATTGACCAGTATTTGGAACTGTGGACCTGGCACGACCAGCAACTCCGTACGGCTCATGGCTGTCGCACTTGCTGCGCGTGGGGCATTGTTCAGGACGCCGATTTCGCCGAAGCAATCGCCTTCACTGAGATAGCTGAGAATGCGCTGTCGGGCTTCGCCGCGCTTCGAGATTTTGACGAACCCTTGATGGATGACATACAAGTCGTCTGGTGGATCGTCTTCTTCAAAGATGATGTCGCCAGCTTCAAACGTCTTCAACTCCACTTTCTCTAGGAGACGTGTGATGTCGTTGTCGGAGGTGAAACGCAGCATCGGAATACGACGAAGCAGGGTGAGCACTGCTCGTCGTACATACTCTTGCATGATCGGGCCACGGAACGCATCTTGAGTTTTTGCGAGTTCTTGAACGATAAACTGCGGCACCAGGAGCAACAGTGTCGGCGTCACCGCCTCAGCCGTGATGAGATGGGAATTCATGGAGAGCGCAGACATCTCACCAAAGAAGTGCCCGTCTTTGAGGTCTTCGAGCGGAACCATTGCTTTACGTTCGTTATCTAACGAGACGCTGGTGTTGGTGCGTACCGTTCCTTTGAGGACGATGAAGAGATGCTCGCCGAAGCTTCCCTCCTGAAAGATGACCGTCCCTGCTGGCACTTCGTAGAAATCGGCATTCTCAACCAGCGCGTCCCGGACGTAAATGTCACGTCGCTGTTTGCTACCGTCAGGCATGAGGACAGGACGCATCTTTTCAAAAAGTTCATCAAGCACATCGCCAAAGATTGGCAGGCGGGTAAAATAATCCAGTTTTTCCCGCGCGTTCAGGGTAATCTGGCGCGCGGTGTCACCAGAGGGATGATAAAATATCGGGCGATGCTGCCCAGCAGATTCAGTAAATGGCATATGTTCTACCGTTGAGGAAAATGAAGGAAGCGCCCTAACGTAACAAGAGACATTTACGATCTCAAGTGTGCAAAAGAGAACGTCTTCATTTTCGTCGTTGTGATTAAAGTTAATTTAGCTCATCAACTGGAATATCACCAGCTGTATCGAACACATAATGCGGACGGAAGGCATACGTGGAGATGTCTTCACGTCTGGTGACGCCGGATAACACGAGAATCGTACGCATACCCGCTTCAGTGCCAGCGATGACATCCGTATCCATACGATCCCCAACCATAAAGGTATCTCCTGAATGCGCACGTAACCGACGCAGGGCTGTGCGCATCATCAACGGATTTGGCTTACCGACAAAATAGGGATGGGCTCCGGTCACGAGCTGAATAGGTGCAACCAATGCGCCGCACGCTGGAATAATTCCATGATCAGATGGGCCAGTGACATCGGGATTGGTCCCGATAAGCCGTGCTCCACCACGAACGAGAGCTACAGCTTTTTCCATGCGGTCATAGTCATATGTCCGGGTGGTGCCGACGATGACGTAGTCGGGGCGATCTTCGGTAATTGTGTATCCTACGGCGAGGAGCGCTTCGCGTAGCCCTTCTCCGCCGATGATGAACGCACGGCCATTGGGCAACTGGTTGTTGAGGAAATCAGCGGTGGCCATGGCTGAGGTGAAAAAATGATGTTCGCTGACCTCGATTCCCATTTTGCTGAGTTTGCGCTGTAAGTCCGGCGGCGTCAGATTTGAACTGTTGGTGAGAAAAAGAAACCGATGGTTTCCCTTCGTGAGGCGGTCAATAAAGTGCTTTGCGCCGGGAATGAGTTCGTTACCAAGATAAATCACCCCGTCCATATCGATGACATAATTACTAGGCATAGGTTCCTCACTTACTTGTGATGTGTGTGTTGTGCTGCATGGTACGTGTCACGTGTCGCTGGGGCGGTGTGTGAGACCGCTTGCTGCCGTTGCCTCCACCAACCACTGGAGGCTTTCCGGTGCGGGTTGAATCAGTTGTGAAGGAAGGCGGTCGGGTTGAAACGGACCTTCGAGCACTTCTTTTAACGTCAGTGCTTTATCTGCTCCGGCAACGAGAAAAGCGACGTGCGCAGCAGCATTGAAGACTTTTGCCGTGAGTGTGACACGCCAGCTTGAGAGTTTTTCGACGTAATGGGCGACGGCGAGGCGGGTTTTTTCCTGTAAGCCACTTGTTCCAGGAAAGAGGGACGCGGTGTGGCCGTCAGGCCCCATCCCGAGGAGTGCGAGGTCAAAGCACGGGGTGCCGTCGGATGGCAGTGAAAATACCTCTCGGAGTTTTCGCTCGTAGTTATAGGCTGCCTCAAGCGGCTCCAGTTCTGCCTGAATGCGATGGATATTCTCCGGGGGAATAGGAACGTGCGCGAGTAACGCCTCGTTTGCCATGTGATAGTTGCTATCTTGATGCGTTGGTGGCACACAACGTTCGTCACCCCAGAACACATGCACGTAGGGCCAGGCGATCGGTTGCATGCGAGGATTACCGTGAGCAAGCAAAGTGTAGACGCTTTTGGGAGTGGATCCTCCAGAGAAGGCGACCGTAAAGCGTCCTTGGCTGGCAATGGCCTCGTTCGCCAAGCGTGTGAACAGGGCCGCGGCTTCGGAATATAACTCTTGGGTATCCTGGTATATGTGAAGGTTTGTCATAGGTTATAAAAAGTAAGCCATAGGCTGTAGACTTCACAGCCGCGTTTATTCGTCTCGTCTCCATTCATCAATCAATGAAGCTACCAGACCGGTCCAGCCGGTTTGATGAGAGGCGCCGAGGCCCCGCCCGGTATCAGCATGGAAATGTTCGTAAAAGAGCAGACAATCACGCCAGTAGAGGTCATCACGAAACTTCTGAGCTGCCCCGTGGACTGGACGTTCCCCGCGTTCATTGCGAGTAAACAAATTGATCTGACCATTGGCAAGCCCACGTGCTAACTCATCGAGAGTGACTTGCTTGGCAGGATTTGTAGGGTCAGCAATCGTCAATGCAGCCCCGTAGGCTTTCCGAAGTTTGCGCAAGGATTCGATCAGGAGAAACGTCGTTGGCAACCAGACCGGTCCGCGCCAATTCGAGTTCCCGCCTTTATGCATGGCTCGGGATTCGCCGGGCTCATACTCCACTCCGTCGTTGCCGAAGGTAAACGGATGCTGCTCGTGATACCTGGAAAGGCTACGAACCCCAAACGGCGAGCGAAACTCCTGTGGATCCCATACTCGCTGCAGGAGCTGGCGGATCTGCTCAGGATTCATGATGGCGAGAACATGAACCTGTTGCCCGTCCTGTTGTACGGTCGTGACACACTGTTGCACTAAATCTTGGCGATTGCGTAAAAACCAGTGCAGGTTGGCACGGAAATCTGCGAAGGGCACAATCCACTCTTCTTCGAGGCGTTCAATCGCATATAAAGGAATCAACCCCACCAGGGAACGCACGCGGAATTTGTGAAACTCACCGTTCGGGTAACGTAAGACGTCGTAAAAGAATCCGTCTTTTTCATCCCAGAGCTGGTAGTCGCGGCTCCCCATGTTCTTCATCGCCGCGCCGATATAGACGTAGTGCTCGAAGAATTTCGTGGCTAAGGCCTCGTAGGTTTTGTTCTCTTTGGCCAATTCCAAGGCAATACGCATCATATTGAGACAGAACATGCCCATCCAGCCGGTTGCGTCAGATTGTTCGAGCTTGGCGCCGTGGGGTTTCTCATGGCTGCGGTCGATCACGGTGATGTTGTCCAAGCCGAGAAAGCCACCCTCGAATACGTTATTCCCTTCACTATCGACTTTATTGACCCACCAGGTGAAGTTCAACAACAATTTGTGACAACACTGCTCTAAAAACTGGCGGTCGGCACTGCCGGAGCGGACACGGTCCATGTTGTACACCCGCCACACTGCCCATGCTTGGACTGGAGGGTTTAAGTCAGAGAATTCCCATTCGTACGCAGGGATCTGCCCGTTCGGGTGTTGAAACTGCTCGAAGAGTAACAACCAGAGTTGTTCCTTGGCAAATGCAGGATCAACGAGGGCCAGCGGGAGGCAATGAAACGCGAGATCCCAGGCGGCGAACCAAGGAAATTCCCATTTGTCTGGCACGGACAAGATGCGCTGTGAATTCAAATGTCGCCAGTGGACGTTCCGAATGTGGTGGCGTGATTCTGGGGGTGGCCATTGCGGGTTGTCACCGTGCAGCCACACGTTCACATCATATAAATAACTCTGCTTGTTCCACAGCATGCCGGCGAGGGCCTGGCGTTGAATCAGACATTCATCTTCAGTGGCGTTCTCAGGATGAATCGAGCGGTAAAAGGCATCAGCTTCTTTTTTCCGCTCTTTGACAATGGTGTCCACTTCAGCAAGCGGACTCGCAAGTTTCGTATCCGTTAAACGGAGGCGGACCACCACTGACCCATGAGCAGGAACAGTGAGGTTTGCATAGTGGAACCCGGCTTTGGTACCAATTTGCTTAGGGTTGAGACAATCTTCACCGTTGATGATATGGCGATGAAAGGCATCTTTGACATACGGGCTACGGGATTGCACCTGTGGACCCCACACCCGTTCTGCATTGGTCTCATTGTTGGTGAACAGCAGTTGGGCCCCAGCTTCGCCATACAAATACCGTGGCCCGAGCTGATAGGACGTCAACAAGTTGGTGAGTGGTTCAGCAGCAGAGTCATTGGCGCGAAGGCTCAGGAAGTTTTTCCCACGCGGGCCGACCTCAATCACAGGTTCGGGCTTTGCCGTGGGGTCCCAGGCCCAGCGATTACGGAACCAGAGTTGTGGGATAATATGAACCGGTGCTGCTTCTGGGCCGCGGTTGCACACCTCAATGCGAATGCACAGGTCGTCTGGTCCAGCTTTGGCATATTCAACAAAGACATCGAAGTAACGGTTCTCGTCGAAGATGCCGGTATCGAGGAGTTCGTATTCAGTCTCCCCAGTTCCTTGTCGTCGCTGATTTTCCTCTATCAGTTGCACGTAGGGATACGTCGCGTGCGGATACTTGTAGAGGTACTTCATGTACGAGTGCGTAGGGGTAGAGTCGAGATAGAAGAAGTACTCTTTCACGTCCTCGCCATGATTTCCTTCAGTCGGGACCAGGCCAAACGCCCGCTCTTTGAGAATAGGATCTTTCCTATTCCACAGTGCGAGCGCAAACACTAACAGTTGGTACCGATCGCAAATTCCGGCGAGGCCATCTTCCCCCCAGCGGTACGCGCGAGATCGCGCATGATCATGAGGAAAGTAATCCCAGGCTGTACCGTAGGGGCTGTAGTCTTCACGAACCGTGCCCCAGGCCCGTTCGCTGACATACGGTCCCCAACGTTTCCAGGACGCTTTGCCTCGGGCGTCTTCGGCAAGCCGTTTGGCTTCTACAGTGACTGTTTTTCGTGGAGCCTTCGCTCGTTTGGCCATGTGTAGCGGTTCCGTTCTAGTGGTTCTCAGCTAATAATTCGCGAGCAGCATGGGCGGCACCAAACTGTGAGGCCTTGGCATTAAGAATGATCCGTACGGGAATGTCAGCCATGAACGAGGCGTAACGTCCCTTTGCCAGGTAAGCATCCATAAACGCGCCGGAGATAGCTTTCGCAAGCAGCTTTACAATGATGCCACCACCTATGTACACACCGCCGAGCCCCATGATTGTCAGTGCGAGATTGCCAGCCTGGGCACCATACACGCCAAAAAAAATGTCGACTGCCTCGGCGCACGTCGAGCAGAGATCCTCGACGCCTGCCTGGCCGATGACTGCAGCTGGGTCCTCGTTGACCAGACGTTGGCGAACGATAGGAGCGACGGGCTGATGCAAATGCTGATCGAGAAAGTTGAAGATATTGACGAGCCCAGGGCCTGACAGGAGACGCTCGTACGATACGTGCGGGTAACTCCTTCTGAGAAAATGGAGTAACTCGACTTCTTTTTCTGTCCGAGGAGCAAAATCGGCATGGCCTCCTTCGGTGGCAATTGGCCGATAGCGGGTACCATCCCACATCAAGAACGCTTGCCCCAGACCGGTCCCGGCCGCTATGACGACGCGGTGACCGTTGCGTGTTTTCCCTTCGTGGAGAATCTGGATTTCCTGGGGTGGAAGGAACAGCGACCCATAGGCCGTTGTTTCCAGATCATTCATCAGCTGAATGCGCGAACAATCGAGTGCTTTGGCAATGCGGTCAGTTTCTACCTTCCACGGCAGGTTCGTGGCCAACACGACGCCATCGAGCACCGGCCCGGCTATACCAAAGGCAGCGGCGGAGACGTGTTCTCGGCCTTCCTTGAGGAACTCACCCAGCACTGATTCCAATCCATCGTGTTGTCGACTGGAAAAGGAGGACTCGCGGACAAGGGTAACGTGCGCAGGTCGCTCGACTGCGTAGATCGCCAGGTTCGTCTTGGTACCACCAATATCACCAGCCAATATATACTGTGCCATGCGTGCCTCGTTGCTCTCTCCCTGTGCATGATCTACATGTCACGAATCGATCGCCACTGTGCTTGTGTCCCGTCGAATAACTTCTGCGCTTCATCCGGCCCATCGGTAAATGGGTAATAGTTGGGAAAAGTCGGGGAAGGAAGATTTGCCCAGCCATCATGAATTGATGAGATAACGCGCCAGGCATACTCGACTTCATCCGAACGCGTGAACAACGAGGCGTCACCACGCAACGCATCGAGTAAGAGCCGTTCGTAGGCTTCGGGTGAGCGTTGCTGGAATACTTTGTTATAGAAGAAATCCATGTGGACATCTTCAAGATGAATACGCATTCCTGGCTGTTTGCAGGCGAATGAGAGATTGATGCCTTCGTCAGGCTGAATCCGCAGAACCAGCACATTCGATTTTGACCGGGAGACATCTTCGTTGCCATTGTTTTCGAGTTGGCCAAACAAATGGAGCGGGGGATGTTTAAATTCTACCGCGATTTCCGACACGCGCTTGTGCAAGCGTTTGCCCGTGCGCAACAAAAACGGGACACCGGCCCAGCGCCAGTTGTCGATCTTCAGACGCATAGCAACATAGGTTTCGGTGATGGACTTCGGATTCACGCCTTCTTCTTGTCGATACCCTTTGACAATCGTGCCGTTGTTTTCTCCGACACCGTACTGACCACGCACTGTATTGGCCGCGACCTCTTTGCGCGAGAGTGGGAGTATGGCACGCAGCACTTTTACTTTCTCATCACGAATGGCACGTGCTTCGAGTGCGGCTGGTGGCTCCATGGCGAGGAGACACAGTAATTGCAGCATGTGGTTCTGCACCAGGTCACGCATCGCTCCAGAGGTGTCATAGTACGCACCACGTCGGCCTTCCATGCCGAGGGTTTCGGCGACAGTGATCTGCACGTTGTCGACATATTTTTGGTTGAACAGCGGCTCGAAAATCGAGTTGCCAAAACGGAAGCTCAAAATATTCTGTACCGTCTCTTTGCCGAGGTAATGGTCGATACGGTAAATTTGACTCTCGTCGAGGAGTGCGGTGACATCCGTATTCAATTGCCGGGCACTGGTGAGGTCTCTACCGAACGGCTTTTCGATAATCACGCGCGACCACGTCTTATCTTGGCGTCCACAAATCAAGCCTGCAGCGCACAGGTTCTGAATAATGACGGTAAAAAACTCTGGTGAAACCGAGAGATAAAACAGCCTGTTTCCAGGCAGATTCCGCTCCCGATCGAGCTGTTCGAGTTTTTCTTTCAACGCTTTGAACGAAGCCAGATCATCGTTACTACCTGGGTGATAGTGCAACGCTTGCACGAGTTGGTTGTCGGCAGTGACAGTATGCCCTTCACTTGCCAGTTGTTCTTGCAACGCAGTACGCATGTTTTCGCGATAGGCTTCATCGCTCATCGAGGTACGTGAGAAACCGACTACGGCGTATCGCTCTGGCAGGTACCCGGCCCTTTGCAACTGATAGAGCGCAGGGATGAGCTTGCGCTTACTGAGATCGCCAGACGCACCAAAGATGACAATGGTAACAGGATCTTTGGCGCGAAAGACCTCGTCTCCTACCTCAACTCCTGTGTCGCGGTTTCCTGTGACCGATGTTTTGACTTCGCCTGCGCTGTCCATAGTATGTCCTCTTATGATTTACATGTCGGAGCACGGTATCCCGGGCGCCGCGTATTGGGAGGTGCCTCGGCACCTCCCAATACCAGACGTCACAAAATTCGTACACCTTCCGCGGTACCTATTCGCCATTGTCATTCTGAGCGGAGTGAAGAATTCTCTAGGAGAGACCCTTCACCTCGTTCAGGGGGACAATTCTGGGGTGCCAGTTCTCTGCTATTGCCAGAGCGAAGACGGACGTGTTTACTTCGCCTTCACCGCATGCCCACCAAACTCATTACGTAACGCCGCGAGTACCTTCTCGCCAAACGACTCCGCCTGTCGCGAACGAAAACGGGTGTACAAGGATTGGGTAATCACAGGGGCCGGAACATCTTTCTCGATCGCGTCAAGAATTGTCCATCGACCTTCGCCTGAATCCTCGACGTAGCCTTGAATCTTTGCCAGTTGTGGATCTTTACTCAAGGCACTGGCGGCGAGGTCCAAGAGCCACGAACGAACAACGCTGCCCTGCATCCACATATTGGCGATGAAGGGGAGGTCGAGTTTAAAATCGCTTTTTTGCATCAGCTCGAACCCTTCGGCGTACGCTTGCATCATGCCATACTCGATGCCGTTGTGAATCATCTTGACGTAGTGGCCAGAGCCGTGTCCGCCCATGTAGCCGTAGCCGTTCTCCGGTGCAAGCGTTTTGAAAATGGGCTCATGTTTGTTGAACACTTCGCGGTCACCGCCAACCATCATGCAGTAACCGATTTTGAGTCCCCAAATACCGCCGCTGGTACCGGCATCAAGATAATGAATACCTTTTTGCTTCAGCATGGCTGCGTTGGCTACGTCATCTTTGTAATGAGAATTGCCACCTTCAATGACTGTGTCTCCAGCGCTGAGAAGGCCTGCCAAGGTATTGATGTTGTCAGTCGTCGCCTTTCCTGACGGGACCATGACCCATACGGTCCGAGGGGCGGGAAGCTTTTTGACTAGCTCTTCAATCGAGAAAGCAGCCGTAGCCCCGAGTTTTTCCACTTCACGAGTTGGTTCTGGGCTACGATTGTAGGCAATGATTTGATGCCCACCTTGCAATAAACGCCGAACCATGTTGCCACCCATACGTCCCAAGCCAATGAATCCTAATTGCATATGATGCCTCCTCATTAAAAAATTTATGAATTAAGAATGGAGAATGCCAAATGAAGAATATAGATAACCGCATGTGAGATTTTGTCGCGTGCCATTTGCAATGTTCATCATCTTCATCGTGCATTCTCAATGCTTCACTGTTTTGCCGCCGCTCCTGCTATGAGATCGCACACTCGCTCAACGTGTCCTGGGTCTGGGGAGTCGAGGTGCACATGCACCACCCGTCGCCCGGTCGCTTCAAGTGAAGCAACATCGCCTAGTGCCTGCGCCAATTCCAAAGTGGCAAAGGAGAAGGGCTCACCTGGAATGGCCAGGTCTTCCTGCGGTGTTGCTGTAAGCACGATAAACACACCACTATTCGGACCACCTTTGTGTAACTGGCCGGTTGAATGGAGATAGCGAGGGCCGTAACCGCCCATCGTTGCTACACGGCACAGGTCGCGCAGTTGGCTACGGACACGCTGCAATGATGCTTCAATCTTGTCGTTGACTGGCAGATAGGCAAGCAGTCCGAGGTAATCGCCTTTCTCCACCGTGCGCAGAAACTCTGCCAGCGCACTGAGAGGGCGAGACACATCGTTACCACTGGCTTTGATCTTTTCCCAACTGGCCTGATCACAGGTCAACGAGGTGCCGTGTATTGGTACCTGGGGTGTGGGAACAGGGAGCTTTCCCTCGGTGGTGAATCGTCGCAACAACGCTTTTGTCGCATCTTTTGCTTGTTGAACATTTGGTTCATCGAACGGGTTGATATCCAAGATGGCACCGGCGGTAGCGGTGGCGATCTCCCAACGTACGAACTCTGCACCAATTGCGGCAGGAGCATGCATACTGATCGTGATAATGGGAAACCCCGCTGCTCGCAGTCGCTCCATTTTGCCGTCTCGATCATGTTCTTCAGGATCGCCGCCATGGAGTCGCAAGCGGACAAACAACCGATCGCCTCCATACACCTCTGGCAGTCCGAGTGGCTCACCAACAATGGGAACAATGCCTGTCCCCTTTTTCCCCGTGGACTCAGCGATAAGCTGTTCAATCCACAAGCCAAATGGACGCAGATGTGGGCCAGTAACGAGCGTCAACTTATCGCGGCCAGTACGGGCAGCCGCACCCATTGCGATACCTAAGGCGACGCCAGGGTTCTGGGCGATGGCGTTGGTTGGACCACATAAGAGTGCCATTCCCCGCCCCCAGGCCAGGAGGTCGACCAAATCAATCCCCATGAGTGCGGCTGGCACGAATCCAAAGAAAGATAGAGCGGAATAGCGGCCACCAATGTCTGACGGGTTCACGAAGATCTCGCGATAATGATCGTGTTGCGCCTGTTCATGGAGTGCAGTTCCTTCGTCGGTAATCGCGACGAGGTGACGAGCAGGATTCGCAATCCCGGCGTTTTTCAACAGCTGGCAGAAGTAGGCCGACAAAGTGTTGGGTTCGATCGTTGTGCCGGACTTACTGGCAATGAGGAAGATCGTCTCTTTCAGTGATATGCGATCAGTAATTGCCTTGATGGATCCAGGGTCAGTCGAGTCAAGCATCGTGAACGTTGGAGCCCCAGGCTGCACCCCGAGGATCGCCCGCATCACCTCTGGGGCGAGGCTTGAGCCCCCCATGCCAAGCAGGACCACGTGTTTGATACCGTCATGACGGACAGCGGCAGCAAAGCGCTTCAGCCGCGGGAGCGCTTTTGCCATCACTTCAGGTGAATCCAACCACCCTAAGCGATTCGCGATCCGTTTTTGTTCCGTCGGATCGTCTGACCACAGTTCCGCGCGTTTGCTCCACATGCCTTCGACATAGTCTTGGAGTTGCAGGTCGATATTGTAGCGGTCGAGCGCGTCACCCAATTTGGCGCCAGCAATCTGATAGCGGCCTTTCAACAGTGCGGCTTTGCGTTTGGTATCGACTCCTAAAAGAAGGGTGTCAAACGAATCAGCGAAAGCTTGGAGCCCTTCCTCTTTGAGTTGCCCGTGGACCTTGGTCATGTCGACACCCAATTCGCCAAGGCGATCAAACGCATTTTGTGCCTCTTGCGTGTTGAGTTCGATCGTGGGGCGCGCACGGCCATGATCGCGAAACGCCGCAAGTGCACCAGGAGGAACCGTATTCACCGTGTCCGGGCCGACAAGTTCTTCGATGTAGAGGACGTCGCTATATTTGGGATTTTTCGTGCCAGTGGAAGCCCACAGTGGACGCTGGCGACGGGCTCCGTGCTCTTCTAGTCTTTGCCACTCACTGCTAGAGAAGAGCGCTTTGAAGCGCTGATACACCAATTTGGAATTGGCGATGGCGGCCTTGCCTTTCAAGTTTTCGATGCCTTGGCGTGCTTCGCTGTCACGGGTGGTAGCCAGCGCTTGATCGAGGAGTTTGTCGACGAGAGAGTCAATCCGGCTCACGAAGACGCTCGCGACTGAGGCGACACGACTGATGTCTCCGCCTTTATTCAAACGGTCAGAGAGTCCACCAATATATGCCTGCGCAGCAGCTTCATAGTCGGCGATCGAGAAGAGGAGGGTGATGTTGACGTTGATGCCGTCGCTGATGAGTTTGCGTACCGCGCGAAATCCGGCTGGCGTACCAGGGACTTTGATCATCACGTTATCGCGTCGGATCTGTTGCCACAGGCGATGCGCTTCGGCGATCGTTCCCTCGGCATCATCAGCTAAACGTGGAGAAACTTCGAGACTGACATAGCCATCGCCGCCATTGGTCGCGACAGAGACAGTCTGCAGAATATCTGCAGCTTCGGTAATATCTTGCACGGCGACACGCGTATAAATGTCTTCAGCAGACAAACCATGACGAGCGAGGATGGCCATTTCCTCGTCGTAGGCATCGGTTTTGTTGATCGCCTGTTCAAGAATACTGGGGTTTGAGGTGACGCCGGAGACGCCGTCTCGGTTGATGATGCGTAATAACTCGCCAGATGCGAGGAGTTGGCGACTGATAAAGTCATACCACACACTTTGACCATACTGGCGGAGATCGAATATTTGGTTTGCCATCGTGGCTTCCCCTTCTAACGAGCTGAGGCTACTTGACGTTTGTCTTTGCGCCGAACAACCTGTTGGATAGCGCCCAGCACATGTTCAACTGTCAGACCATAGGCGCGGAAAAGTTCTTGCGGGGTGCCAGACTCGGCAAAACTGTCGGGCAAACCAACAAACTCCATCGGGACTGGACAGCGATTGACGACTACTTGAGCGACAAGCGAGCCTAGCCCTGGGCGGCTTAAGTGCTCTTCAACTACGACTAACGCTCCGGTATCACGCGCGGCAATCTCGATCGTCGCTTCGTCCAACGGCTTCGCCGTATGGAGATCGATCACCCGCGTGTGAATGCCTTTGCGTTCCGCTAATTCTGCTGCCTGGCACGCCAGGGCAACCATCAGGCCATTGGCGATGACAGTGACGTCGTCACCATCTGAGAGTGTTTTGGCACGACCGAAAGCAAACCGTTCTCCGGCAGGATAAATTTTGGGCGCGCGTGGGCGGCTGACACGAAGGTAGACCGGACCGTAATGGGCAGCCGCGGCTTGGACCAATTCGCGTGTGGCCACCTCGTCCGCGGGCATGGCAACCGTGAAGCCTGGGAGGCTGCACGCCAGCGCAATATCTTCGATCGACTGCTGCGATGGGCCATCTTCCCCTAAGCTGATTCCACCGTGTGAGCCAACGAAATTGACATTCATTTCCATGTACGAGCAACAGATACGGAGTTGTTCATAGCCTTTGCATAAGAGGAACGAGGCAAAACTCGAAGCGAACGGAATAAAGCCGTCAGAGGCGAGTCCGGCGGCGATAGAACACATATTGGCCTCGGCGATCCCCACATCAAAAAAGCGCGCCGGAAATTTTTTGCCAAACAGCGAAGTGAAAGTCGACTTCGACAGGTCAGCATCAAGGACCACAACTTTAGAATTCTCTTCTCCCAATTGTGCTAACGCGTGACCGTATGCCTCGCGTGTCGCCATCCCCAGTTCCCATTGTGTCGGCCAGCGTTTGATCATGGCGCTTATCTCCCGGTGGTGATTTCTTGCAAGGCTTGCTGGATTTGTTCAGCTTTTTCGGGGACACTGCCGTGAAACTTGATCTGGTTCTCCATGTATGACACGCCTTTTCCCTTCACCGTAGTGGCAACCAAAACTGTAGGTTTCCCTTTGGTCTGTTCGGCATGTGTAAAGGCGCTGAGGATGTGTTCGTAATTGTGCCCGTCGATTTCCTGCACGTTCCATTGAAAAGCACGCCATTTCTCGGCCAATGGTTCGAGGCTAGTAATTTCCTCGACGCTGGCATCGAGCTGCAGGCGGTTGTAATCGACGATAGCGCAGAGATTGTCGAGCTTCTGATGCGCTGCCCACATCGCCGCTTCCCAAATTTGCCCTTCTTCGCACTCTCCGTCGCCAAGCATGACGTAGATGCGAGAAGGGCTGTTACGCAGACGAGCGGCAAGAGCCATCCCCACACCGAGTGAGAGGCCGATGCCCAGCGATCCCGTCGAGGCCTCCATAAGGCCAAATTTGCGCCGGTCAGGATGCCCTTGGAGTGGGCTGCCAAAGCGCCGCAACGAGGTTAATAGATCTGGGGTAATGTATCCGGCTTCGGCCAGCGCGGCGTACAACACCGGACAGGCATGACCTTTCGAGAGAATGAAGCGGTCGCGATCCTGCCACGTGGGATCGGTCGGCCTATGGCGCATGACCTGGAAGTACAAGCAGGTAACAAGGTCAGTCGCCGAGAGGCTCCCTCCTGGGTGGCCTGAGCCGGCAGCAGCCAACATTTCGATGATCGACCGACGGATGTGTTGGGCCTTTTCGCGCAGCCGGGTAAGCTGCTCACTGTCGTGCATGCGTTTCTCCTTATTAACTCCCTGTTACACTCCGAAGCAGAGTAGCGGGATGAAGTACGGGCTGGGACCAAGAGGAAGGAGAAACAGGTTGTTGGGTGTCCCTTTGTTAACTTACTAAACCACGCTTCGTAATGTCAAATGTCCCCTTATTCATATTCGATGTATGAGCGAGTCTCTCCGTTTCAACGGCCTCGGAGAGAGACGATGGCGGGAGAGGGGGGAGATGTCTATACAGAAACAGCCTGAGGAAGGTACGAAATTTCCCTCATGGGGGAAATTTCTCGCACGCAGGTGAACCAAATCTGGCGAAATTATGGTTCGCAGACGAAATGAATCAGGGTTGGCGGATTTCCATCCAACGGGCGACCAAGGCTGATGACTCCTGTTCCCTGCAGGAGCAGTTCTTCGCGGTGGAGGTGCAACGGCTTTTCGTTCTGAATGATGACGAAAGTCCCATTGGTGCTTTGGTCGAGAAGGACGAATTTTCCACGACGCAACTCGACCCGCGCATGCAGCCGTGAGGCGAATTCATCAGCGATCACGAGGTCATTCTCTTGTCCGCGGCCGATAGAAACCGACGGACGAGATGGGGTAACTTCTACCGCTTGCTCACCAAAGCTCAGGCGTAATCGCGCGGAATGTGCTGTGGGAAGTGGAGCAAGGCTAGGCCCTTCCATGCGGGTGAGTTCATCCTCACGCCAGATGACTTCATAAATATCAACGGCTTCTTGTTTTCCCTTGAGCGGGGCACGGTCGACATGTCGTGTCATGGTTTGCAGCGAGGTGGGGAGTGTGTCGACAGTTTGACGGGAAGTAAGAATCTGATTCGCTTTTGCCAGGCCGACGATACGGGCAGCCAGGTTGACGGCATCGCCAAAAACATCCGCTGCTTCGACCAAAGCTGGGCCATAATGTAAACCCACCCGAATGGTGAGCGGGCTTTTACTCAAGGCCGCACGTTCGGCCAACGATTCCTGCATCGCACAGGCCGCCTGGACCGCAACTTCAGCACTGGGAAATGTACTCATCACTTCGTCACCGATAGTTTTGATGACTGTACCTCCACGTTGCTGAATCGCTTCGCTGAGCACCGATAAACAATCCGCAACCTTCTGCCGCGCGAGTGCGTCACCCAAGGTCTCATACAGGCGGGTACTTCCACTGATATCGGCAAAGAGAATGGCGAGAGTTGTCGTTGGCTGATCCATGCTCTGTATTATATAAACTTCATCGCGCGAGAGCTATGGCAGCCTGGCGCAAGGGACCGTGGGAAAAAAGCTATCGGCTTGGGCGAAGGCCAGCCTTTAGGCTTCAGGCTTTAGGGGGAAGATGGCAATGGACTCTCCGATATCCTTTCCACTCCCCGCTTGGCGTAGTGCTCGACCGTGAGCATCTGGTGAAAGCGCTGCAGTCATCAGGCGTTGAAAATCGATTTCTTGCTCTGTCCAGGAACGTTCAGTGAACAGTAACGCGAGCAGTGCTTGACGAACGGCATAAGCGTAGAGCTGTTCTTCGCCGCATTGTTGCGGAGGATGATGCGCACGAGTCTCGTTGATGAATTCTTCTACTGCTGGAGGGACATACGCTGAGATGGGTTGCTCGGTCGCAAGGTTGTGACGGACCTGTGTCGCCGATAAGTCGGTGATATTTGCGGGGAGAGTGAAGAAATGCACGTGTTGACGAAACGGATGATTCTCAGGCTGGTCGAATAATTGGGAAAAGCTCTGCTCATCCATATCGCCACGATTGGCAACAATAAGTGAGGTAAGACTGAAGAGTTGTTGTAGCGCTGCGTCCCGATCTTGATAGTAACGCGGGTCAAAAATCTGTAACAACTTGTCCATGCCGATGAGGAAATTCAGCTCTACCTGATTGCCAAACAATGAGTGAAATGCTTGTGCTTGCTCGAAATAGAGTCCACGATTGACGAGGGCGACGCCGAGGTTGTGATGTTGCTCAACATAGAGCGAGAGTGACAACAGACGATCTTCTAAGCTCATGCCTGTTACTTGCTCTTTATCAACTGTCACTTTAGCAAGGGTAAAGAAGACCTGATCGAGGGTAAAGGCTTCGATTGCTTTTTCTGCTAAGGTCGTGTGGGCGAAAGTGAGAGGATTGAATGACCCGCACAGGATTCCGACACGACGGAGCGATGGTGCGGTGTGAGGAGCAACAAGTCGGACGGTCGGAGGAGCAACAAGGTCGAGTGTGTCTACGGCTTCTCGTAAGCCAAAGAGGCGTGTGAGATCGTAAATTGCCTGACCCAAGATGGGCATGGTGGTTACCTATTCCGATCTAGATGCTCGTTCCGACGCACTTCTCTCACACGTGTGGAGAATCCCATACGCCGTAATAAGAATGCCCAACGTGTGAAGTGCTTTGCGTTTTCAGTGACAACTTCAGCTCCAATCGCTGCACCGGCGAGCAAAATGAGGATGTCATTGACATGTTCTCGAGGTTCAATATTCCCATAAAGCCGACTGTAGTGGCGAATCCCTTGACCTGCCCGTATCCAATCTTCTGCGGTCGGTACCACGAGAAAACCCAATGTCTGATATGTACCAATACTGTAGACACTTTTTGGAGATAGACGATTCGTAAATGGCCGACTTCTTTGAGATCAGAGAATTAAATGCAAGTCAGGGAGCATGCTAACTTTGCTTTTATTCGATTTTGTAGCCGTAACCTTCTGATTTTATAGAAATGTTCCGCCGAAAAAGTGTCTGAAGTACTGATATGTACGATAAATTACATCTAAATCCACTTTATCCCGGGCAGAACGTGTTCCAGCGTAAAGTTCACTCAATACGACAGTACTGAGACGAACGCGAGCCGTGCGGATCATGCTTTCTATAAGATCCGTATATGCCTCTTCTCGGAGGTATGGGATGTAAATCGAAGTATCGAAGATAACAGGCAAAGCAATCATCGGGGTTATTTGCGCGAGTCTGGGGCGCTCCGATGGAAAACATCCTCAATACCGCCGCGTGCACGGATGCGGCGAAAAGCGGTTTGGGCTTTTTCAAGCGCAAGTCGGTCTCGTACGGCAATACGGACTGCTTCTGATTCAGTGGCGACTTGCAAGACACGCTTTAGCATACGAACGTCTTCTTCATTGACCATAAAATTTTTTCTCGCCAGGGTTCCAGAGGTGCGCATACTGCTTGCTTCTCCACGTGTGGAAATTTCTTCCTCAATATACACACCTGCAATAGTCGGTCAATTCATTCTGCCGCTTCCCTACTTGATTAACTGGATTCGGTATATAACTTCGCTTTCTCAACCAGTAATACACGGAGGACTCATGGCAGAGGTGCGTAGTTTCGGTCGCGTCAAAGTCATTATCGGTGAGAAAAACGGCAAGTATCCGCACGGTAACTCGATCCTGGTCGAAGATGATGTGACCGCGCTGATCGACCCATCACAGACAGTGTATGAAATGCAAGGAAAGGTGACAGGCCGACCGGTGGATATGCTGCTCAACAGCCACTACCACGAAGACCACTGGATCGGCAGTCATTGGTTCCCCGAGGTACCGCTCCACATCCACGCACTCGATGCGCCAGCGATGCGCTCGTTGGAAACGCTTCTGGACTACTATGGTATGGATGAAGCGTCGAATGACGTGTGGCGACCAGTTTTGCTCAAGAAGTATCACTATAAGTCACGCGAACAGATGGTGCATTTCCACGATGGTCAGGTGTATGACTTCGGGCACACGCGTATGCGCGTGCTGCATACGCCCGGTCATACGGGCGGACATTGCTGTTTCTTTTTTGAGAACGAAGGGTTGCTGTTCTTAGGAGATTGGGATCTGACCAAATTTGGCCCGGTGTATGGCGATGCCACCTCTGATCTTATTGCTACCATCGCATCGCTAGAGCAGATTCGTGCCCTCAGTACGAACACGTTGGTCAGTTTCCATCACGTCGGGATTTGCGAGAAGGATCAAGCGGCAATAGTGCAAAGTTATCTGGATATCGTCTATGAACGTGAGCAGATGTTGCTGGAGTTTCTTGCCCAACCACGCACGTTGACCGAGATCATTAAGAAGCGAATCGTCTACCGCAAAGATTACAATAACGTCGTCTGGATTGATGCGGTCGAGAAGAATTCGATGCAGTTTCATCTCCAAAAACTGATACAGGAGGGAAGGGTGGTGCAGGAGGGAGAGCGGTATCGTGTAGCATAAGCGCTTCTTCTTGCTCTCGCTATCTGATTAAGGTAGCCTTCCCAGAAATTCTTCTGCTCCCGCCTGGTATCCTGCTAAAGCCTCGCGCGGAGTGACACGAAAGGAATCGACATGAGAGTTGGCATTCAGATGGTTATCCAGAATCACAAGGATTACTCCGACCGCGAGATGTATAAGCACGAGCTGCGTCTAGCGATTGAAGCAGAAGGCTGGGGCTACGACATTCTGTGGCCAGTGGAACATCACTTCTTTGATTACTCAATTTGCCCGGACAACATGCAGTATCTGAGCTACATCGCGGCACGGACCGAGCGCATGGAACTGGCGACTGGTGCCATTATCGTGCCGTGGAACAATCCAATGCGCGTGGTCGAGAAAATGGTTTTGTTGGATCATCTATCTGATGGTCGTGCTGTTCTGGGATTGGGGCGCGGCCTCGCCCGTCGTGAGTATCGAGGCATGGGTGTCGAGATGTCCGAAGCCCGTGATCGTTTTAACGAGGCCTCTGAGATGATCGTGAAAGGCTTGGAAACTGGCTTTGTTGAAGGGAACGGCAAATACTATCCCCAGAGCCGCATTGAAGTGCGCCCACGCCCGATCAAGAGCTTCAAAGGTCGTCGTTACATGGTGTGCATGTCGCCTGAGTCATTCTCGGTTGCGGCGTCACTCGGTCTTGGCGCGATGTTGTTTTCGCAGATGTCGTGGGAAAAAGTCGCGGACGTCATCTGGGCGTATCGCGAAGAATATCGCCAGAAGAATAATGGTGAGGAAGCACCACCGATTCACATTGCCGATTTCGTCTCCTGTTACACAGATAAGAAGAAAGCTGAAGAAGTCGCGCGCGAAAAGATCGTTGGCTACTACTTCAGTGTCATGGAACATTACGAAATGCTCGGTGACCATTTCTCTGGTACTGGCAATTCATACCAACATTATGCCAAAGCGTCAGAGGCAATGAAGGCTGCAGGGCAAGACGCAGTAGTTGAAGATTTTCTCAGTGCCAACCTGTGGGGCACCCCGGACATGATTATTGCCAAGCTGCGCAAGCGCCGTGAACTGATTGGTGACTTTGAAGTTAACGGTGCTTTCAGCTACCAGAGTATTCCGTACGACCAAGTTGAAGCCTGCATGAAGTTGTTCGCCAAAGAAGTCGGGCCAGAAATTAAGAGTTGGAAACCATCGCCGCAACCACGTCGCACTGCGGTGGATGTCAACGCATCGGCACCGGTGCGGGCTGGGAAATAATCTCACGGTTCCCCACAGTTACCCACAGCTCACGCTGTGGGCTGTATTGTGTCACCCCTAGCGAGGTTCGTTGAGCCCTGGAAGGGCGACATTATACAGCCCACGGTGTTAACCGTGGGGGCGTTGGCGAGAATGACGATCGTGTCATTTGCCGATTCCCCATAGCTCACGCTATGGGCTGCATTATGTCGCCCCTAACGGGGCTCGTTGGTGAATTGTCACTTCTTCATGAGCCTCGGAGAGGCGGCAGATTATAGCCCACGGTGTTAACCGTGGAGCATGACGATATATTTCAGCCCACGATGTGAATCATGGGACAGATGTGACCCGCCGGAATGTGACAAGACAATTTATGACGGGGCTTTTGATTGCGTATCCCATCCGTGTAAGGTGGAGGGCGAGGTGGGAATCGCTCTAGCATGATTGCTCCGATTAGTGCGCATCAGATCTTTCTGTTCCTTGTGCAGTTCGCTGTATTGTTGGCTAGCGCTCGTTTGTTCGGTGAGATGATGAAGCGCTATGGCCAGCCACCCGTCTTTGGTGAGTTATTGGCTGGGATCGTTCTTGGCCCTTCCTTGTTGGGGTGGCTGCTCCCCGAGGTTTCTCTCGCGCTCTTTCCCCGTGATGCGTTGCAATATCAACTGCTCGAATTGATCTCCTGGCTGGGCATGATTTTCCTGCTGCTGCTGACTGGACTTGAAACCGATATCACCATTCTACGCAAACTTGGCCGACCAGCAGCACTTGCCTCACTCTTCGGTATTCTTCTGCCTTTCACTCTTGGTTACATTCTCGGAACCATGATCCCCGACCGCCTGGTTGCGCGTCCAGAGCAGCGAGTGGTTTTTCATCTATTCATGGGAACGGCGATGGCAATCTCTGCCGTACCGGTGATTGCCAAGATTCTCATGGACCTCAATATGCTGCGCCGCAATATCGGCGCGATTATTATGGGATCGGCCATCGTTGACGACATCGCTGGATGGCTCATCTTGTCAACTCTGATTGGCATGACCACGAAAGGTGTTCTCGATTTTCGCGATGTGGCTGTTGCCGTTGGGAGTACTGCAGTTTTTGTGCTTGTGGCGCTTGTGTTTGGGGTACACCTTGTCCGTCGCCTGATGCGGTGGGTTGATGAACGGGTACTCGTCGAGGAAGGCCATATCACTGCGGTGTTGGTGGTTACGTTGATCTGTTCAGCAATTACCGAAGCCATCGGCATCCATGCGGTTTTTGGCGCTTTTGTTGCTGGCGTGATGTTGGCGCAATCTCCGCGTGTACGTGCCAATGCTCTGGAGAAGTTAGTTGGTGTCGTACATGGCGCATTTACGCCGGTCTTTTTTGCCTTTGTCGGGTTACGGGTGAACCTCACGCTCTTAAGCGATTGGGGCCTGATTGTTGCCGTTATTGTAGTTGCCTGCGCCGGGAAATTAATCGGTTGTACCCTCGGTGGGTTGTTAGGACGCCTGCCGTGGTGGGAGTCATTCTCGATCGGCATTGGCATGAATGCACGCGGAGGTATGGAACTCATTGTGGCGTTGATTGGGCTGACTGCGGGAATTCTTGGACCAGAAGTCTATAGCAGCCTTGTGTTGATGGCGATGGTGACGTCGTTTATGGCTCCGCCTTTGTTGCAATGGGCACTGCAACACATCCCTCTCTCCAGTGAAGAACAAGAACGGCTGGGACTCACGACGGTCCAACGGGGAATTTTTAACAAGCGTACGCTTCGCGTGCTGCTTCCAGCAGCCGGTGGACCCAATGCCCAGACCGCCATGCGTATGGCTGCACCGCTGGCAACGAATGCCGAAGCGCGAATCACAACCTTGTTCGTCGGAAAAGATCCGTCGCAGAGCTTTGGCGTCCTGCGACGATGGTGGCGAGAGAGGGCCCCGTCTGTTGAAGGAGAGCCGCTCTTTGCGTTGCAACGCATAGCTCAGGATTTTGGCGTGACGATTGAGAAACGTGTCATTTCGGCGGATGGCATGCGAGAAGGGGAACTGGTCCGACGTGAGGCTCAGCGTGGATACGACTTGATCCTGTTGGGAGCGTCTGGATATCAGAATCCGCTAGGGGGAGAGTTTCTTGGCGAGATTTTAAAAGACCCACCAACGCATGTTGCTATTGTTAAAGCACGAGATGAAAAGCCACGCTACGAGCATATTCTTGTGCCTACGGCTGACGACGTCTATTCACAGCTTGCGGTCGAATTCGCTGCTATGTATGCCGAAGACGTCGGCGCGCAAGTGACGTTGTTGCATGTCTTGCCGTCCCCAGAACCGCAGCGATTTCGCTGGTTTCGCCGAAGACAAGACGGACTTGAGGAAAATGTCCTGAAAATGATGGCTGACACCATGCTGTGGGAGATGCGCCCCACAGGAGTGAAACCTGAACTACGCTTGGCAGCTAAAGTGATTGAGGGGGCGCGCCCGACTGAGGAGATTCTCCGGGAAGCTCGCAGTGGTAGTTATGACCTGGTTGTCTTGGGGGTAGAGAGTCGCTCGGGCCGCGCCGGAACGATATTGAGTCAAGGAACCGAGCAAATCGTCAATCAAGTCCCTTGTACTGTCGTGGTGGTGTTCCCTCGTGGGTTACGAACCAGTTTCATACATTGACCGTACATTTCTCGACGTGCTAGGGTTTCTCCATGTTTGTAAAGACAGCCACGGTTATGTGCCGTGTCGTTTTTTCTTTCCTTGTCGGTCTTTCGGTGTCTGGCTGTGCAGCCTTTCGTCCGGCTCCTCCTCCCCCGCCTCCTCCTGTCGCTCCTCCAGTCTTCAAGATTCCTGGTGAGCCTGTCGTTCTCTCCCCAGCCGACCGCGCCCTGGGAAATTTTCTCAAGGGGAAAGTCGCGCTTGATCGAGGGGATTCTGAAGTTGCACTTCCGGCATTTGAACAAGCAGTGACTAATGACCCGGCAAGTACCTTTCTGCGCTTACAGCTTGCCAAACTCTATGTTCGTAAAGGGAAGCTGGCGGAAGCGCTTGAGCATTGTCGGAAGGTGAGAGAACAAGACCCGAACAACGCTGAAGCTGAGTTGCTAATGGCTGGACTTCTCTCTTCCATGAACCAAGAAGAGGAAGCTGCCAAGTTGTACGAGGCTGTCCTGGCACGTTCACCACGGAACCAAGAGCCGTACCTCTATCTTGGTACTCTCTATGCCAAGCAAGGGAAATTTGACAAAGCGATCGCCGTTCTCAATAAATTGATGGATGTGCACCCGCGATCGATCCTAGGCTTGTATTATCTAGGCCAGGTGCATGCTGCCGCTAATCAATTTGACAAAGCAGAGTCCTACTACCAAAGAGCGCTCAAGCTGAATCCTCAGTCAGAACTGGTCATGCTCGATCTGGCATTGGTCTACGAGTTACAGAAAAAGCCAGAAAAGGCCATGGAGATCTACCAGAAGGCGCTGTCGTTAAACCCACAAAGCGCGCAAGTGCGCAAACGACTCGGTGGGTTTTACGTGGGGCAGAAGAAATTAGATGATGCACTGCTGCAGTATCGCGAACTCGAAAAAATTGAAGCCGACCCGCAAGAAACCAGAGTCCGCATTGGCCTCATTTATCGTGAGAAAGGGGAATATCAGAAGGCGGAGACCGAACTAAGCCTGGCCCTTGCCGCCCAGCCGGACAATGAACGTGCACGTTACTTTCTTGGTGTCGTTTACACAGAAGGCAAAGAGTACGACAAAGCGATTGCGGAACTGAATCGTATCGCTACAGGATCGGAATACTACCCTGATGCACGACTGTATCTCAGTTATGTGTATCAACGGCAGGGAAAATTGGATGAGGCAATCGGCGAAGCCGATAAAGCACTTGCAGCGAAGAAAGATGACCTTGATCTTTTGGGATTCTTGGCATCGCTCCAGCGAGAAAAGGGAGATCGTGAGAAAGCAATTGAGATTCTGAAAAATATGATCTCGTTGAACCCAGAGAACGATCAGTTTTATTTCACTCTGGGTGCTGTGTACGATGAAACGAAGGATAAGCAGAACTGTATCCTCAATATGGAGCAGGCAATTAAGTTGAATCCCAAAAACGCGGCTGCCCTCAACTATCTGGGCTATACGTGGGCTGAACAAGGAGTGCGTCTCGATGAGGCGGAAAAACTCATTCGCCAAGCACTCCAGGTAGAACCTAACGACGGGTTCTATATCGATAGCTTAGGGTGGGTGTATTACCAGCGTGGTGAGTATGCCAAAGCTGTCCAGCAGTTAGAACGGGCGGCTGAACTTGTGGGGCAGGACCCAACGGTCAATGAGCATCTCGGTGATGCGTACGAAAAAGTCGGACGCACGATGGATGCTGCACGTGCATATCGTGAAGCCCTCGCACACGCCAAAGAAGAAAGCCAAACTCAACGGTTGCGAGGAAAAATCGATACCATCGCGAGCGATAAAAAAGCCATCAGTGACGGAATCTAACTGACTGTTCCGGCGAGGAGCTGCACGCGTGATGAACTCGGTACGGGTGGGAAGTTCGACGCCACGTTAACATCTCATGCCGCTTTTCTCTCGCCGCCCCTGGACTTCGGACTCTGGACTTCGGACGTTTACTGTCGCTTGTTTCTTCCTATTCGCCATTGTTACCAGCTGTGCCCCACGTCAACCGCTTCCCTCGACCCCACCTGTTACGTCAGGGGAAACTCCTACAGGTTCAGGGATACCAACGGCAGCGCAGCTCCTTGCCCCGTTACGCTTGCGCCAACAACAATTGACAAGCCTGCGAGGCTTAACCCGAGTGACCTACAAAGATCGTGAGGAAAAGGGGACGGCACGACAAGCCGTTGCCGTTGTTGCTCCCGATCGCACTCGTGTGGAACTCTTTTCTCCGATCGGAATTGCCGCTTTGGTGACAACGAACGGCCAGCGACTGTCTGCCTATTTCCCCAAAGAAAAGACGATCTATCGTGGAGCTGCGAGTGCAGAAAACGCTGCGCGTTTCCTCCGGATTATGCTCTCTGCCAGTGATATTGCGAGTTTGTTGTTCGGCCTACCACTCTCGACACCTCAAGAAGAGAACAGCAACGTCCGCTTTGATGCCGATCGGGACTGGTATGTTCTTTCAGTGCCTGACGAGGGGGGAAACAGTCAAACCTTAACGTTCGATGCAAAGAAACGTCACTTGTTGCGTTGGGAAACTCTCAACAGCGACGGAACGGTGTCTGCTCGGATGTCCTTAGCCGATTACCGCATCGTGCAAGGACACGAGTTCCCTTTTGAGATTGTGTTGACTGATTTCCAAGGTGGACAAGAGGTTGGTATCTACTACGAACGCGTCGATATGAATCCGGTACTTGCGGATACTTTATTTTCGCTTGCTTCAATTACCGGGGTGCAGGAAGTGGATCTAGATGTAACAGGACGAGAGCCGTAAAGAGCAAGATCGCTACTGAGAGGTACAAGGATAAGATCCTGGCTGTGTTACCCTTGGTTCATCGTCAAGTGTCTGACTGTTTTGCTCCGGGCATGAGCGAATTTTTCACTCCTCGTTACTTATTCTCCGCTGCTACCGGTTCACGTTTCCGCACTAGCGCAATCGCTCGTTGCGCAACCGAATACCGTTTGTCCTGCCAGTGTTGAAACCGCTGACCTTGATCACTGTATTGTCCTACTGTCACCCAGTCGGGATAGATACTGTCAGTGTTGACGTGATCGACTTTTTGCAATGGGAGAAGGATGATCGCCTCTGCGCCTTCCTCACACGCTTTGGCTTTGATAAGCGATTCCATCTTTTCGGCCATCTCTGCTGAGCCTGCGTATGAAATGATGTGCGCAAAAGATTCATGAGGCTCGGATGGCGGGCTGGTCAAAATGGTGAGTCGGCAGTTTTCTGGGCGTGGCTCTGGATAAATGGTGTTGGTCCGATTTGTGAGCGCAATAGGTGGATAGATTCTCCCTGCACAACTCAGTGCGAGTAACCCACAGAATAACGATAGCCAGACACAAACAGCTTTCATGATGGGCTCCCTCCTACAATAAAGATCAACTATGAACGCAACAAGGAGAAGGGCATTACAATAGTTCGTCAATTCCTCTCATGCAACTCTAGCATGAGACAAATTAGGTCTCCCCGCTGTCAAAAATTGAGACACCGCTGTCTATTTTTTTAGCCCCTTGGGAAAACATCGTCTCTGCGGCGAAAAAAACTCCAATTTCATTGAGCTTTTTCTCGAAACAAAACGAGGTCTTTTGGTATGTCATTTGCTGTGGTATAAATATAACAACGGTCGAGAAAGGAGTTTATATGATCGATCGGAGCAAAGCTGGGAGGCGGTGCCGGACAAACCAACTCGTTCGGACGGTGGAGGGAGACTTAGTCAGAACCGCGATGGGGACGATCCGTTATGAAATGGAGAACCTTGGGCGGACCCTTGTCATGGTAGATTGGGATCAGGGATTCACTGTCCCAGTCTTTCCGCATGAAATCGAGATACTGGCTGAGAACGAAGCCCACCCGTAATGGTGGGCTGAATAGTCAGTACGCGATCTCTACCTGACGCTCCATATTAGCACTCCGACTCCTTGTAGGAGGCGTCCCACACCGGACGCGACATGCGCGCCTGTGTTCCAAGCCACCGCGTCTTGGCGGGAAAGGTGGTTTTCTAAGCGCATCTTTTCCTGGGGAGTCAGTTGTTCATAGGAGCGACCGTAGTACGTGGACGCTTGTTGCCGGGCGACGTTCTGCGAGTTTGCCGCAGTGCAGCCTGTGGTGGAGAGTATTCCAAAGACGAGTACGGTCAGCAGGATTTTTTGCATACGTATCCCTTTCGTAGAAAGCTCTCTCATTTAACGTAATCTTCGCGTAAAAGTTCCTGCGAGTGAAGACGAGCATTAGTCTTTCAGCAGCGAACGAGCGATCACCCAGCGATGAACCTCGGTGGGCCCTTCAAAAATTCGCATCGGTCGTAGACGACGGTACATAAACTCCAACGGCAGATCCTTTGACATTCCCATCCCCCCATGCACCTGCATGGCACGATCGACAACCCTGGTCGCCATCTCGGTCGCAAAAATCTTCAACATCGACGCTTCTTGGCGCACGTCTTCTCCTTGATCGAATTTCCACGCTCCATGATGCGTCATCAATCGCGAGGCATAGATGTCAGTTGCTGAGTCGGCAATAAACCACTGCACCGCTTGTCGGTCAGCGAGACGTTGGCCAAAAGTCACTCGTTGTTTGGCATAGTCGATCATCATATCGAGCGCACGCTGGGCCATACCCACACACCAGGTGCCGATCTCTAACCGTCGTACGGTCAAGCGCAGTTGCATTGGTGCGAACCCCTGACCGATGGGACCAAGGATCTGAGATTCTGGCAGGGTCAAATCTTCAAAGACAATTTCCCAGGGAGCATGGCCACCGATTACCGGAATCTGGCGTTGGAGAATCAATCCCGGTGTGTCTTTGTCGACGAGAAACGCGGTGATCCCTCCTCGTGCACGTTTCTCCTTGTCGGTCACGGCCATGACGATAATAAAGTCTGCAACATGGGCGCGTGAGATCCAGATTTTACGACCATTGATGACCCACTGATCACCTTTTTTGACCGCAGTGGTTTGCATTCCTGCTGGGTCAGAGCCAGCTCCTGGTTCGGAGATGGCAATCGCCGAACGCTTCGTTCCCTGCGCATACGGAATGAGATAACGTTCGCGCTGCTCCGGCGTGCAGGTTTGCATCAACATGTGCAAGTTGGGGGCATCGGGCGGGAAGATGAATGGCGTTACGGTCTTATGTAACTCTTCGTTCGCCAGACATTTGGGCAATGCGCTCAAGTTCAGGCCGCCAAATTCCTCTGGCACGTCGAGTCCCCAGAGCCCGGCCTCTTGAGCTTTGACCAGCAGCTTCTCTTCAACATCCTGCGGCAGGATATCTTCTCCGGTATGCCCTTCGGTGTCACGTTGCAACACGAGAGGCTCAAGTGGCAAGAGTTCCTGTCGGACAAAGCGACGGACCGTGTCTTGTAACATGCGGTGTTCTTCGAGCAGTGAAAAATCCATAATAGGTTCCTTCGCAAGCGAAAATCGCCCGCACTTTACCAAGGTTGGGAACAGAAAAGAAAGGCCTACGGAACAACGCTGTCAATTAGAGATTTGAGGTGAACGTACACAGAGTGTCGTTCGCTCGGTCGCGGCGGACCACAAGCCTCGACCTTCCATAAGCCTGGATTCGGGGCATAGGTACTTTTGGGGGCATACAATGTCGCATCTTGAAAATTCTGGTGCGCAACAAGTGTGACGGTATTGTCGTCATTTTGATCGAGTGGCGTAAACGCCAGAATAATGCGCGTAATGTTGGACAATGGTTGTCCGAATTCATCGGTAATGTGTAACGAGTAAGCCGCAAGTGTTTGTGACTTTCGTTCAAAGGAGAACTTCACCTGTAGTCCTTTACATTCTTGGGAAAGAACGACAGGGGTATAAGCCTTGCCAAAGATGTCAAGAGATCGAGAGCTGGTGGTCGTTGAGGTGCAGCTCGATAACAGCGCACAGAGCGCGAAAAGCGTGGTCCAGTATCTCATAGTGGCTTCGACCATTGTGGGTTAGCGGTTGCGGACTGAGGAGGAACTGCAGACAGAGAATCTTTTGCCAAGGTTGTTTGCCAAATCGTGAGGTCGCGCAGGGCACGCTCAGCCAATGCCGCTTTTTTCTCGCGTCCACGCATGTGGCGTTCGAGTGGAGGAAACAGCCCATAGTTGGCATTCATCGGTTGAAAATCGCGGCGTTCATCACTGGAAATATAGGTGATCAGCGAACCGAGAGCGGTTGTCGGTGGCGCAGTACGTAGCGGGAGTCCTTGCACAAGTCGTCCAGCGTTCAGTCCTGCCAACAATCCGGCAGCCGCAGATTCCAGGTATCCTTCGACCCCGATCATCTGCCCGGCAAAGAACAGGTTGTGACGGTCCTTAAACTGTAAGGTTGGTAACAACAATCGTGGCGAATCGATAAACGTATTGCGATGAAGACTTCCTAGGCGAACAAACTCGGCTTTCTCTAGACCGGAAATCATACGAAACACTCGCCGTTGCTCTGGGTACGTCATCTTGGTTTGAAATCCGACGAGATTCCATAATGTTCCCGCGCGGTCATCCTGCCGTAGTTGCACGACTGCGTAGGGGCGGTTACCAGTCCGAGGATCGGTGAGCCCCACAGGCTTCATCGGCCCAAACGCAAGCGTATCCTTCCCTCGTCGAGCCATTTCCTCGATCGGTAAACACCCTTCGAAATAGATCGCTCGTTCAAAGTCTTTTTCCGCGACTTTTTCAGCGGCAAGCAGTTGATCGATAAAATGATAATATTCTTCGCGTGTGAGCGGGCAGTTAAAATAGTCGTCGCCGTGATCATAGCGTGACGCACGAAATGCCACAGCAGTGTTAATCGACTCAGTTGTAACTACGGGTGCAATAGCATCGTAGAAGTACAGATACTCACTGCCGAATAAATCTCGGAGTTGGGACGAGAGCGCAGGAGAAGTTAATGGGCCGCTCGCAACGATAGTGACCTCACTGGGCAGTGTGCGTACTTCTTCGCGACGAATCTCAATCTGTGGATGTTGGCTTAACGCCTCGGTGATATACTGCGAGAAGATCGTGCGATCGACTGCCAACGCGCTTCCTGCCGGGACCCGCGCGACATCTGCGGCCGCCATGACCAGCGAATCTAACCGGCGCATTTCCTCTTTCAACAGGCCAATCGCGGTATCGAGCGAGGCACTGCGCAGTGAATTAGAACACACCAATTCGGCAAAACTGTCGGTGTGATGCGCTTCAGTTGCCCGCACTGGGCGCATCTCATAGAGGCGTGCCGCAACACCGCGGCGAGCAAGTTGCCAAGCGGCCTCACTACCAGCTAAGCCAGCGCCAATGACAGTAACTGATTGCATAATCCGTAAAACGTAAATCGTAAAACGTAAAAAGAGGAGGGAGAGGTTACATTTTACGCATCACGTTTTTTCTCAGCTCTGTCCTTATCCTGCTTCCGCGATCGGTTCTACTACCTCTTGATAATCGCACTCTTCACGGAAACAGCGCCGAGTGGTACCTGTACGTTTGGTGGTTTTCTCGACGATGAAGGGCGCCTGGCATTGCGGACAGGGTTCAGAAATCGGACGATCCCAGAGTGCAAATGCGCATTTGGGGTAACGACTACAACTATAGAAGGTCTTGCCTCGTCGTGAACGTTTTTGCTGGATGTCGCCTTCATTGCAGTCCGGACAGGTCACTCCGAGAGAGATAGGTGCAGCCTGTCCAGTTTTCTTGATGTTCTTACATTCCGGATAGCCAGAGCAACCAAGGAATTTGCCGTAACGACTAAACCGCACTTGCATAGGTTTGCCGCATTTTTCGCACACTTCGTTGGTTGCTTCTTCTTCTTCCTTCGTTGGAGTGACGTTGCCCTGGTCGTCACGAGTGAAGTTGCTCGTCGATTTACACTCGGGATAATTGGAGCAGGCGAGGAATTCTCCATTGCGGCCCCAGCGAATCGCCATCTTGCCATCTTCACACTTTGGACAGGCGATATCGGTCATTTCCCCTGTCCCTTTGACGTCACGCATTTCTTTTTCGGCACGTTCGAGATCAGCCGAGAACGGCTGATAGAACCGTTCCATCGCCTTCTTCCAGTCCTCCTGGCCGTCTTCGATCTTGTCGAGGACTTCTTCCATGCCAGCGGTGAATTCAGCATTGAGGATGTCAGGGAAGGATTCGACCAGGAGGTCAGTGACGAGCATCCCGAGGTTTGTAGGGCGCAAGCGACGTTGTTCGTCTTCTTCGACATAATCCTTGTTGATAATCGTGCCCACGATTGAGGCATAGGTTGACGGTCGTCCAATGCCTTTTTCTTCCAATTCTTTGATCAGTGTCGCTTGAGTGAAGCGCGGCGGGGGCTGCGTAAAATGCTGATTCGGCGTCAGCTTCAATAATTGTAGACGGTCCCCTTCCTTCAGAGGGGGAAGCTGCTTTTCGTCGTCATCGTCGTCATCGGCAGCTTTGTCGTCTCTGCCTTCCATGTACACTCGCAGAAACCCATCAAAGCGCATGACTTGTCCGCTGGCTCGGAACGTACAAGCATTGGCTGCGATGTCGGCGCTAGTCTGCTCGAACAGGGCAGGGGGCATCTGGCTAGCCATGAAACGGTTCCAGATCAATGTATACAAATTGAGTTCTTCACGGCTGAGGTACGGTGCGACTTTTTCTGGCGTGTTTTCTAAAGACGTTGGCCGAATGGCTTCATGGGCCTCCTGGGCACTCTTAGAGGAACGATAGGTGTTTGGCTTCTCTGGAACGTACTGTTCACCATATGTCTCGTTGATGTAGCCTCGGGCGGCTGTCATCATTTCCGGCGCAATCCGTGGTGAATCGGTCCGCATGTAGGTAATCAAACCGACTGAGCCTTGGTCTCCGAGTTCGACGCCCATATAGAGTCGTTGCGCGATTCCCATCGTGCGGCTGGGAGAATAGCCAAGTTTGCGTGATGCCTCCTGTTGCAATCGGGAGGTGATAAACGGAGGTGCAGGGTTGCGTCGCCGGTCGCGCTTTTCGACCTTGTTGACAATCCAGTCGGCTTTATCGAGATGTTCGAGAATCTCTTTGGCCTCAGCCTCATTGCCAATACGGAAGGTTTTATTATCAACGCGTTTATCGGCAACTTTTGCGAGTCGTGCTTCAAATGGCGGTGGGTCCTTCCCTTCGAGGTTAGCGATAATCGACCAGTATTCTTCTGGTACGAAGGCTTGAATCTCGCGCTCTCGTTCTGTGATGATGCGGACAGCGACTGACTGAACGCGCCCAGCGGAAAGCCCGCGTCGCACTTTCTTCCACAATAACGGACTGATTTGGTATCCAACGAGGCGGTCCAAAATGCGACGAGTCGCCTGAGCTTCGTAACGGTCACGATTGAGATCGGTTGGGTTCTGAATGGCTTCCTGAACGGCTTTTTTGGTGATTTCGTTCAGCAGCACTCGGTGAATCTTTTTACCTTTTTTGTCGAGCTTCTCAGCGATATGCCAGGCGATTGCTTCACCTTCACGATCAGGATCCGAGGCAAGGTATATGTGTTCTTTGTCTTTTGCTGCCTTTTTCAGGTCGTCGATGATTTTCGACTTGCCCTTGATGACTTGATATTCGGCAGCAAATCCTTTTTCGACATCGACGCCAAGCTTACTCTTGGGTAAGTCAACGACGTGCCCGACTGACGCTTTCACTTGATAGTTCCGGCCCAAGTATTTCCCAAGGGTCTTGGCTTTGGCCGGAGATTCAACGATCACCAGATTCTTTGCCATCCCAACTACCTTTTCTGTTTTGTACTGAAGAGCGTACCGGCAAGCGCAAAATGCATTCCCGGTAGTTGCGTTACTCCACCCTTTAGCTCTAACGCGAGGAGAATCTCAAGCACGCGTGCGGCCCCCAAGCCACTTTTACTAATCAACACATCGACATGTAGTGAATCATCCCTCAACAAGTCTATCAATTGTTTTTCGTGCGGTTCAAGTTGTAGCGGCGGAGTCACCGGAGCCGCAGGAGTAGAAACAAGCGAGGGCGCAATTTCAGACAAAATATCTTCTACCCCTTCAACTAGCTTTGCTCCTTCCTTAATCAACCGGTGCGGTCCCCGGCTGCGATCTGACGTCACACTTCCCGGTACCGCAAATACTTCCCGATTTTGTTCCAATGCGCAACGTGCTGTGATCAGTGATCCGCTCTTTTCCGCTGCTTCAACTACGACCGTCCCCAACGTCAGCCCGCTAATTACCCGATTACGATAAGGAAAATTCATGGCATCAGGTTTACTACCCAGGGCAAACTCGGAGATCAGTGCTCCATTTTTTGTCACTTCCTGCGCGAGGCTTCGATGTTCACTGGGATAAATGACATCAACGCCCGAGCCCAATACCGCGAATGTTCTCCCGCCAACGGTGAGAGTTGCACGGTGTGCCTCGGCATCGATGCCACGAGCTAAGCCACTGACGACGGTTACACCCTTTTCTACCAAACCACGAGCCAAGTCACGGGCAACTGTTTTGCCATAAGTGCTTGCAGATCGTGATCCGACAATTGCAATCGCTAAACGATCGGTTGGGAGCAGTTCTCCAGCAATATAGGGGAACGGTGGAGGATCATGGAGATGGGTCAAGTTGATTGGATATGCATCATCGGCTCGGGTTACGAGCCGTATGTTGGTCCGCGAAAGTTTTTGCAGCTCGGTATCAACAGTTTTCCATTGGTCGAAGGTGGCAATAGCCTGGGCAACTGTCGAGTGAATGCCGGCATCGATCAGTGCGGAAGCCGGTGTCCGCAAAATTACTTCAGGTGATTGAAAACGTTCAAGAAGTTCGCGATATGTGACGTTCCCTACTCCACGGACCAACCGAAGAGCAAGCCAATATCGCCACTGTTGCAAGAGATCTCTCCCTGCGAGTCCTTCGCCCATCGTGCCTGTTGCCTTTTCTTCTGAGGAATAGTCCCGCCTCTATTTAAGCATGAAGTGGTGGGGTGTCTAGAAACGCTGGTGTCTTCGTTTTTCCCATCTATTGACTCTCGTACTCTTGTCCTGAAAGCTGTGGACCTGACCTTAAAACGATTGAGAGTTTGTATAATGCCAACCATTACCCAGTTATTAGAGGAGAAAACCTCGGCGGCACTGGCAGTTGCCAGTGGCATGTCCGCTCCAGCCTTAGTTCAACCCACAGCCAATGCCCAGTTTGGCGACTACCAAGCCAACGGAGTGATGGCCGTTGCTAAAGCGCGCAAGGTCAATCCGCGCGAATTGGCCCAGAAAGTCATTGCTGCATTTCATCCGACTGAATTACCAGCCACCTGCGAAATTGCTGGCCCTGGGTTCATCAACTTTCGTCTTGATCCGCACTGGCTTGAGCGTACGGTGTTCGCCACAGCTTTAGATGAACGCCTTGGGATCGAACGAGCAGCTCACTCAGAAACGATTGTCGTTGACTTCAGTGCTCCGAACACTGCCAAGCCGATGCATGTTGGTCATATTCGCTCGACCATCATTGGTGATGCACTGGCAAAAACGTTTGCGTTTCTTGGTCATCGGGTAGTAACTGATAATCATGTGGGCGATTGGGGAACTCAGTTTGGCATGTTGATCGTTGGTTATCGCACCGTGCTTGATCGTGCGGCCTATGAACGCGATCCGATCGCCGAACTCGAACGGGTGTACAAAACTATTCAGGCGAAAGCCAAGGCTGACCCAGCCGTTGCTCAGCAAGCACGTGAAGAATTGGCAAAGTTGCAAAAAGGCGATTCCGACAACCTGGCGTTGTGGAAAGAGTTCTCTACCGTCTCGCGTACCGTGTTCGAGCGAGTCTATGGACGGTTACATATTCGATTTGATCACTGGCTAGGGGAGAGCTTTTACAATCCACTTTTGCCAGAAGTGGTGCAAGACTTACAAGCCAAAGGCTTAGCCCAGCCCAGTGAGGGCGCGATGTGCATTTTCTATGCGGATGACCCGGAACTGAGCGGCACGCCTTTTCTCATCCAGAAACAAGACGGGGCCTTTCTCTATGCCACTACCGATCTAGCGACCATCAAATACCGCGCGGACAATTTTCACCCTGATCGCATTATCTATGTTGTCGATAGCCGCCAGCAACTCCATTTCCGCCAGCTCTTTGCTGCCGCCAAACGCTGGGGCTACTCGATGACCTTAGAACACGTCGGCTTCGGGACGATTTTGGGTGAAGACGGAAGGCCAATCAAAACCCGTGAAGGTGAACCAATCAAACTCGAAGCCTTACTTGATGAAGCAGAGGAGCGTGCTCGGGCCGTCGTGCGCGACAAAAACCCCAGCCTGTCGGAAGAAGAGCAAGCGCATATCGCCCGTGTGGTTGGTATCGGTGCAGTGAAGTACGCCGACCTCATGCAGAACCGCACGGCTGATTATCGCTTTAGTTGGGATAAGATGCTTGCCTTGGAAGGCAATACCGCACCGTATCTGCAATACGTCTACGCACGTATTCGCTCGATCTTCCGCAGAGGCGAGCTTGAACAATGGCAACCAGAACCGAACACGGAAGTCCGACTGACCGCACCAGAAGAACTCGACCTCGCCAAACAGATGATCCGCTTTGGCGATACACTCCTGGAAGTCGAGCGTACCTATAAGCCCAATATGCTCGCTGGTTTCCTGTTCGACTTGGCGACGAAGTTCAACTTGTTCTACCAAGCCCACCCAGTGCTCAAAGCTCCAGATGATGTCCGTCCTACCCGGCTGCTCCTCTGCGATCTCACGGCACGTTACATTAAGAAAGGACTAGAGTTGTTGGGGATTGAGACGGTGGAAACGATGTAAAAACGTGAAACGTGTTGCGTGATTCGTGTTGCGTCTTATCGTCCACGTAACACGCAATACGCAACATACGTGACGCACCACGAAAAAAGGAGGCCCTATGCGCCAAGTACAACGTACCGCTGGTCCTGTATCGATAGCCTATGAAAAGCACGGCAACGGCCCGCTAGTTGTGTTTCTGCACGGCATCGGTGGGAATCGTACCAATTGGTATGAACAGCTTGATCAATTTGGTGATCGCTTTTGTGCAGTGACGTGGGATGCACGTGGCTATGGCGCGAGTGATGATCCTCCGCAAACCTTGAAATTCAGCGATTATGCCGATGATCTCAATCGTCTACTGGATCACTTCAAAGCTGAACGCGCTCATCTGGTTGGCTTGTCGATGGGCGGGATGATTATCCAAGATTTCTATGATCGCTATTCACAACGGGTCGCGACGTTATCACTAGTTGATACCTCTGCGGGCTTTGGTGTTGCCTCAGAAGAAGCCAAACGCGACTTCCTTGCTCGTCGACTCGATCCACTAGAAAAGGGCATGACTCCCGCAGATATCGCTCCTGGTGTCGTACAAGTCTTGGCGGGGAAAAGCGCCTCTGAAGCTGCAAGAGCGAAGCTTATCGCCTCACTTTCTGCGTTACGAGCCGGTCCGTACAAACAAGCGCTACATGCGATTGTTACCACCGACTTCCGCTCGGTGTTGCCCAAGATCACCGTGCCGACCTTGGTTATTGTCGGCGATGAAGATGTCGTCACGCCACCACCAGCGTCAGATTTTCTGGTTGCCAATATTCGTGGCGCAGAGTTAGTCACAATCCCGCAAGCCGGACATCTCACCAACATCGAAAAACCCGAAGCGTTCAAATCTGCGCTACGTCCGTTCCTGGAACAGCATGCCCAGCGAGCATCGGTTGTGACAATATAGCCTCGATGGAGTGCAACGGGATCGAGAATCGGCGAATGGTTGTACTCTAAAGTTGTATTACCACGTCCGTTTGCGCGGCGGTTGCCAACTGCCGCCGCTTGGTCGGCTTGAACCAACCCGGTTATTGTTGCCGAAACGATTCCCGCTGCCAAAGTGGCTGTTTGCACCTCCACCGTTTTCATAACGATTGGAGCGCCAGGCGTTGTCGCGACTGTCATCGTCTTCCATTAAGAAGACCGGCTCGATGATTTTGCGCGACAGACCGTCGAGAAAACGTGACGGTTTACTCAACACCATGCCAGTTGCTTTGTCGAAGACATTGATGGGATAGGAAATAAACAGCTTCTCTTTCGCGCGCGTCACGGCTACATACATGAGACGCCTCTCTTCTTCGATTTCATCATCGTTTTTGTTGTACAACGACGGAAAGCGTCCTTCGGTCGCCCAGATAACAAACACTGAGTGCCACTCCAAACCTTTTGCCGAGTGGATAGTGGAAAGCGTGAGCAACCCTTCTTCTTCACGTTCGGTGGCGAGCACATCTCCCACGCTATTGTTGGGTGGTTCCAACGCCATGTCAGCCAGTAATTTCTCCAAACTCGTATACCGTTCAGTGATGGCGATAAAATGCTCAAGGTCTTTCTGTCGCTTGGGGGCATCATCGCGATGATTGCGTTTGAGAATCGGCTGGTAGTATCGCACTACCGCTTCCATTTGTTCGGCTGGTTTCGACTCTGGCGCGTTCACTTCCATAAGAAGATCCGACAGCCTCCGCAACTCGTCGCCAATCACTCCTTTACCAGGATAGGTCACCAACTGTTGGGCAGGGCTCTCCCCGGCGGTTACGTGTGCTAAGATTTTCTCTGCGCCTTTCGGCCCAATCCCTTCAAGTAAGAGAATCACGCGGTTCCACGATACTGCATCTTGTGGATTGGCAATAATACGTAGATGGGCGAGCACGTCTTTTACGTGCGTCGTTTCAATAAACTTGAACCCACCACGTTTGATGAATGGCAGATTACGTTTCGCTAACTCTAATTCGAGATCGAACGAATGAAAACTCGAGCGAAAGAGCACGGCCATTTCTGTCAGCGGTACGCCTTGTTCTCGCAATTCCAAAATTTTCTGCGCGATAAAGCGCGACTGATAGCGCTCGCTCTCAGCTTCAACCAGAACCGGCTTCACTCCTTTATCCCGTTTAGTGAAGAGATTCTTGGTGTATTGATCTTTCGCGCCAACAATAATTTGATTGGAGAGATCAAGAATCGGCTGGGTGCTGCGATAATTCTCTTCGAGTTTAACGATCTTGGCTCCAGGGAAGAGCTTGGGAAATTCGAGAATGTTGCGCACCGTCGCACCACGAAAGCTGTAAATCGACTGCGCATCGTCACCAACGGCCATGACATTGTCATGAGCGTGGGCAAGGGCACGAATAATATCCGCCTGCAGGCGATTAGTGTCCTGATATTCGTCGACCATGATGTACCGAAAACTGTGCGACAAGCGATCGGCGACTTCGGTGTGACTGTGCAGCAAATCATTTAACTTCGTCAGCAGGTCATCATAATCCAGCAAGCTACGCTCGTGTTTATACTGACGATACATCCGGTCAATTTGCTGCAACTCTTCGAGTTCAGAGAATAAGTGGGGATATTGATCATCCAGGGTCTCGGCCACACTACACATCTTGTTGGCCGAGAGGCTGACAATTTCCATAATCGTTTGCTTTTTGGGAAAGCGGCGCTCTTTTTTCTCTAGGCCAAGACGAGAACGGATGAGATTAATGACATCCTCGGAATCGCCACGATCTAAAATGGTAAAAGAATTGGCGAACCCGAGCAGCTGCGCGTAACGACGCAAGACGGTATTAGCAAACGAATGAAAGGTGCCACCAGTAACACGATCACACTGCGCACCCAGTAACGCTCCCGCGCGTTCCAACATTTCCTCGGCTGCACGACGAGTAAACGTCATCAGCAGGATTGATGAGGGATCAATTCCTTCCTCAACCATGCGGGCAACACGAAAGACAAGAGTGCGAGTTTTCCCACTCCCCGCGCCAGCGAGCACGAGCATCGGACCTTTATGGGTAATTGCCGCTTCGTATTGTGAGGGATTCAGTTCTGCCTGGTAGTCAATGAGAAACCGTCGAGGTTGGGTTAATTCAGTTTCGGACTCTAGCACATACTTTTGCGGACGCGTATCTTCGTTCACCACACCACTCCTGGAAACAGGATGGAGGAACAATAACGGAAAAGGGAAAATGGTAAAAGGGGAAAGAGAGGCATGAGGCTACAAGCTTCATGCTGTAGGGAAAAAAGACAAAGCAGAAAAACAAGAACTGTTGCCCCACTTTTCTTTGCATCTTTTCATGCAGTACAACATAAGGCTATGGACGAGGTGAAAGAGCGTATTGTCTTTTCGGAAGGTGGTCGCATTCCGGTCCATCTGATCTCGGGATTTCTTGGCAGTGGGAAAACCACTCTCCTGCAAAATCTGCTTGACTATTGCCTGGCGCATGGGCGTAAGCCTGCCATCATGATGAACGAATATGGCGAAGTGAACATCGATGGAGAACTCTTGCGTGGGCAGGGATACACAGTCCGTGAGATGACCAATGGTTGTATCTGTTGCACGATCGGAGGAACGCTAGGACTCGCCTTAGTCGATGTTGTTGCGTACAAACCTGATGTGATTTTCATCGAAGCGACCGGGCTGGCCGACCCCATTGAGCTTATTGATCAAGCGACGAAAGAAGAGGTCCTCCCGCTTGTGCGTGTTGCTTCACTGGTTGCGGTTTTAGATCCGGTGAATTTCGCCCATTTTGCTGAAGTCGTCCATTCCGGTATTCGCCAGCAAACGGAACTTGCCGATTTCGTGGTGGTAAACAAATGCGATCTCGCCTCACCGTCGATGTTGGATGATATTGCGGCGCAAGTACGAGCCATCAATCCGCGAGCAGTGCTCTTCTACACGGAACGCGGGCGCATCGCGTACGAGCAATTGTTAAGTCATGCTGGGGAAATTCCTCGTCCGAGTGAGCGAACTCCTTTAGTTGCCGTGCATGATCATTTTCATACTATGACGGTTCTCTGTGCGCAGCCTTTTGTGCGAGCACAGTTCGAGAAATGCGTACGTTCATTCCCGGCGACAGTGTGGCGTGCTAAGGGATTTGTCCGTTTTACTGATTCACCGGAACAGTGGATGTTCCAATTCGTGAACGGGGACTTTGATATTGAATGGATTGATCTTCTCCCTGAGCCTCCAGAACACCTGGTGGTCATTGGCAAGGGGTTTGACCGTGATGCGCTGCGTCATGCGCTACTGGCATGTACGTAAATTGGGCACTTAGCTTGCAGCAATCAGCCAAAAGATCGAGAACAAAAAGGCCTTAAAGAAACTGCGTGCTGGTTATTGGATGCTACTCACGGAGACCTGATTGCTAAATGCTTGTCGATTGGCGTGAGTAGGGTCTGGCTGACCGCTGAAAGCTGAGTGCTGAAAGCTCAGTGTCCATAGAACAGCAAGTACCCACAGGTCAAAAATATCCCCAGGTATTTCCTGTCCACCTCTCACGGTTTTCTCGTGGCACTTTTCTTATTTCTCTTTATTGTTTTGGAAAGAAGAATTTGCTAAGGTCGCTGGAGTAATAGGCAGTCGTGTGTGCGCGTTGTTCGGTTCGTGCCGTTCGTTTGGAGTGAGTCGGTTCGAGAGTTTAGGCCCCCTGAACCCGCTCATGGGTTGAGGGGGCCTTTTTTTTGCACCGATGGAGGTGAGTCATGGCAATGAAGTTGTTCGTGGGAAATTTGCCCTTTAGTACGACCCCCGCAGAGCTCGAGTCGCTTTTCGGTCAGGTCGGTGCGGTTTCGTCCGTGAACATTATCACAGATAAGTTTACTGGCCGCTCTCGGGGTTTTGGTTTTGTTGAAATGACCAATAATGACGAGGCACAGAACGCGATCGAACGCTTTAATGGGCACGAAATGCAGGGCCGTCCGTTAACGGTGAATGAGGCGAAACCTCAAGAGCCCCGCTCCGGTGGTGGTGGCCGTGGTGGTTTTGGTGGCGGCGGTGGTGGCGGTGGTGGCGGTGGTCGTGGTGGTCGTGGTGGCTTTGGTGGCGGCGGTGGCCGTGGTGGTGACCGCGGCGATCGTGAGCGTCGTTGGTAAATGATTCCCCAACAAGCCAGCATACATAACGGCCGATAGTATGGCAGACGATAAAAAGAACTGAGAACTGAACAAAGAACCCCTCACTGCATATGTTGTGGTGGGGGGTTTTGCTTTTATATTCCGCATTTGGAGGTTGCATTGGGCGTTAGACTTTTTGTCGGTAATCTTCCCCCCCAGCTTTGTTTCCCAGAGCTTGAAGATTTGTTCACTCCTTTTGGTACAATTGTTTCCGCTGATCTCATGACTGATCCGACCACTGGGCGTTCACGTGGGTTTGGGTTTGTCGAAATGGAGTCCGGCGATGCGGCCCGTGCAGCGATTTCTGCACTGCATGGGTCTTCTCTTGATGGACAAACGCTCACTGTGAACGAAGCCAATCCCGTGCGAGGAATGGGGGCTCCTCGGGAAGATACCCGCCGTCCCTTCTCACCGAGTTCTTCTTCCGGTGGTGGAAGTGACCGTCCTGCGTCTTCGGCAGTTCGTACGTCAGGTGTACGACTCTTCGTCGGCAATTTGCCCTACACGGCAACGAATGCAGAACTCGAAAAACTTTTCTCTGAATCCGGAAAAGTGACTTCTGTGAGCATCATGATGGATCGGGCAACTGGTCAGTCAAAAGGGTTTGCCTTCGTTGACATGGGATCGAAAGACGAGGCCTCCGCTGCGATTAAACGCTTTGATGGGCGTGAGGCACTGGGACGAATCTTGAAAGTGAACGAAGCGCGACCACCAGAGCGTCGCCCCGGTGGTTTTTCTGGTGGCGGGCGACGCTAGTCTGCTTCGTAGCCGTCTCGCTTATAACTGATAGAACACCAGCCCGGTGAGTAGCTTGGGGTAGAAGTAGGTCGATTTTTGCGACATCGTCTCCCCTTGCTCACACACCGCGACAACCTGCTCAAACGGTGTGGGATTGAGGAGAAACGCCGCTTGGGTTCGACGTTCAGCAACTCCACGTAGGGCCTCTTCTTCATCGATGGTGTACGAAAGGGCTTGTTTTTGCAGTTCTGCAGGCAGGCCAAAAAATCGTGTCAGGATCACTTCGTGCAAGACGGTGACATCAAGTGCACGCAGGGGAATCGACAACGGCATCCCGGCGGTAACGCGATCGTCAAACGACAATAACCAATAGTGACTTGCCCCGGCGACTACGCAGCCAATCCGCCGCTCTGGCCCTGGTGCACGAAGGGCAGCAAGGAAATCCCCGGCCTTATCGAGCGCATACCGGGCAATACGAAAGTCTCGCTTCAGGACTGCCTGGAGATTCTGCGGGCTTGGGATCGTGGTGTTTTTTAACAGTCGATGGGTTGGAAGAATCACCAGCCCTTCATCATAGGCATTGGTCAAAAAAGCCAACACGTAATCATACGGTTCATTGTCACTCGCTCGGCCCTGAGCTGCGCGTTCTTGACGATAGCGTAGCGCGGTTTCGTAACGATGATGCCCGTCGGCAATAATCAATGACTCTGGAGCGATGCCTTCTGCAACTGCAGCGATCAGTGCAGGGTTTGAAGTTCGCCATAGCGTATGAGTCACGTCATGCTCATCGGTAAATGATGCAAGCGGAGGGGCTGAAAGTGCATGGCCTGCAACCTGCGCTAACGACCAGTCGCGCTTGCCGTACACACAGAAGACTGAACTGAGGTGAGCCTGGCAGGCGGTAAGGAGCGCGAGCCGATCTTTCTTCGCACCCTCAAAGGTCCGTTCATGCGGTCGTACAACACCAGAAGAAAACTCTTCAAGTTTTAGCGCAGCGAATACACCGAGTCGTCGACGTTTCACCCCATCTTTGAGTGTAAATTCTTGCGCATAGAAGTAGAGTGACGGTTCTGTGTCTGGTACGAGCACGTGCTGTTGTTGCCACTCGCGAAACCGCTGGGCGGCTGATCCGTACCGATCCGGGTCCTGACTCAAATCGACGTGAATCGCATTATACGGGCTGCGCAGATGCAGCTCAGTTTGTTGCTCACGAGAAATCACATCATAGGGGGGAGAGGCAAGTTGGCTGAGATCTCCAGTAATGGCGGGATTATACCGTATCCCGCGAAACGGACGAATAAGTGCCATAGGTGTACTGTACGAAACCAGAAAGAATTGAGCAAGGAAAACTAGGAAAGGGGTTTGTCAGTGAGATGCTGCACGGCGCGTTGGCCAATGTCTCGGCGATAATGCATGTTGAGCCAGGTTATTTTTTGTACCCCTGCATAGGCGGTTGAGATTGCATTACGAATATCGTGGCCAGTGGCAGTTACGCCCAGGACTCTGCCGCCCTTGGTGACATACTGATGATTAGAAAAGGCAGTGCCCGCATGAAACACAACTCCATCGTTCCAGTGGTGCAATGACTCAAGCCCAGAAATGATTTGCCCGGTTTCATACTTTCCCGGATATCCCCCAGAGGCAAGAACAACACACACTGCCGGGCGCTCGTCCCAGAGCAGTGAAATATCCGCCAAGCGTTGCTCAATGACTGCGTCCATGACGTCTACGAGGTCACTCTTGAGGCGGAGCATCAGTGGCTGGCACTCGGGGTCACCGAAACGAACGTTAAACTCCAATACTTTCAGTGTGTCTTTATTGATCATGAGCCCGGCGTACAAAATCCCTTTGTAGGTAATCCCACGGCGTTGTAAACCTGTGACGATGGGATACATCACTTCCTGCATAACCCGTTCAGTGACTGCTGGGGTAACAATCGGTGCTGGCGAATAGGCACCCATGCCACCAGTATTCGGCCCTTGGTCGTCATCAAACACGCGCTTGTGATCTTGCGCTGATGATAAAGGCAGCACTGTCTGCCCGTCCGTAAAGGCCAAAAATGAGGCTTCTTCTCCTTCGAGAAATTCTTCCACGACCACACGGTCCCCCGCGTTACCAAAGATCCGACCGCACATAATCTCGTTGATTGCTTCGTGCGCTTCACGAGTAGTCGCGCAGATGATGACGCCTTTCCCTGCCGCGAGACCATCGGCTTTGACAACAATAGGGGCACCGACCTCATCAACATAACGTAGGGCTTCGTCTGGATCAGTAAAGCTGCCAAAGTATGCGGTGGGCACGTGTTCACGTCGCATCAGATCTTTAGCAAACGCTTTACTCACTTCGAGTTGAGCTGCTTGTTTATTTGGGCCAAATGCACGCAAGCCGTGCGCTTCGAATTCGTCGACCAAGCCTAAGCTCAATGGTACTTCTGGTCCAACAACAGTCAGGCCAATGTACTCTTGTGCGGCGAAGCGACGCAGTCCGTGAATATCCTCTGGTTGCAGAGGAACGAGTTCCGCTAGCTCACTGATGCCAGCGTTACCCGGTGCACAGTAAATTTTGCTGACGCGCGGACTCTGCCGGAGTTTCCACACCAGTGCGTGTTCACGACCGCCGCTGCCGATAACGAGGACTTTCATAATGAACTCATTCGTAAAACGTAAAGCGTAAAACGTAAAGGGAAGGGGTGGGTGGTTACGTTTTAATGTCTGAAATGCCTCATCCCAGTAACAATCATTGCCATGCCATTATCATCTGCAGCAGCGATTACTTCTTTGTCTCGTAAACTGCCACCGGGCTGAATTGCTGCAGTTGCACCTGCGCGTGCGCAGACTTCAAGTCCATCCGGAAAGGGGAAGAAGGCATCAGAGCCAATGACTGTTCCCTTGGGATCGAGTCCAAGGTCACGCGCACGCGAGACAGCAATTTTGGCAGAGTCCACTCGACTCATTTGTCCAGCGCCGACGCCGATGACTTGGCCATCCCGCGCGAGAACGATGGCATTTGATTTCACATGTTTGGTTACCCGCCAAGCAAAGTGCAACGCGCGATATTCCTCCGCGGTCGGCTTTCTTTTGGTGACAACTTGACAGTCTTCGACCCGCACGCGACCAAAATCGCGATCCTGTAGTAACATGCTACCGACCACTGACTTCACTTCAAACCGTTCCGGTTGCGGATTGGTGATAGTGGGAATTTCCATCAGGCGAATGTTGAGTAATCGTTTCGAGGAGGCAAGGAGTTCAAGCGCTTGTGGGGAATACTGCGGTGCCAGCAAAATCTCGATGAAGCCTTCTTTGTAGAGGTTAAGAACTTCCTGCGCGGTTTCTTCATCAACCTCGCGATTCAGACCAACAATACCACCGAAGATCGACACCGGATCGCACGCACGCGCTTTACGAAACGCATCAGCGAGAGAAGTGGTCGAGGTTGCGACACCACAGGGGTTGGTATGCTTAATTGCAACGGCGGCAATCTCATCGAATTCTTTGAGCAACTCGAAGGCAGCATTGGCATCGACGATGTTGTTAAACGAGAGTTCTTTGCCTTGCAGTTGCCGCGCGTTGGCGATGCAGGACTCGTTGATCTCACGTCGACGGTAGAAAGCTGCGGACTGATGCGGGTTCTCACCGTAGCGAAGGTCTTGCACCTTGGCATATTGCAGATGCAGAGTTTCACCAAAGGGCACGCGTTTACCTTCAGCATCAAGACTACCGAGATAATCTGCAATCGCACCATCGTAACGAGCAGTCATGCGAAACGCCTTTTTGGCTAATACCAGTTTCTGTTCTGCAGATAATCCCCCTTGTGTTTGCAACGTTTGTAAGATGCTCGGGTAATCCTCTGGATCGGTGATGATGCCAACGTCAGCGTGGTTTTTTGCTGCAGCGCGTAACAACGACGGGCCGCCGATGTCGATGTTCTCAATCGCATCAGCAAAAGAGCAGTCTGGTCGAGCAACGGTCTGTTCAAAGGGATAGAGGTTAACGACAACTAAGTCGATCGCTTTCAAGCCGTGCGTTTGCATCGTCTGCACATGGGCTGGGTCTTCGCGTCGATGCAGAATGCCAGCATGAATCTTTGGGTGTAGGGTTTTGACACGGCCATCAAGCATCTCTGGAAAGCCAGTGAAGTTCTCGACTGGAACGACTGGCACCCCAGCATCGCCGAGAGACTTTGCTGTTCCACCTGTAGAAAGAATCTCGATACCAAGTGCAGCCAAGCCTTTGGCGAACTCGACAACTCCACGCTTGTCGCTCACACTAATAAGTGCACGACGAACTGTAGCCATGCTGAACTCCTTGCAAAAGTTGAAGGGGAATATGCATCATGAAGAAATGATAGAGAAGGCGACATAACAAAAGGCTCTAGGGTTGTAAAGAGAAATTGAACAGATTATGGTGAAACGCCATGACGGTAACACTCAACGGTGAAGAGCGAACCTGCCGTGAAGGCAGCACAATTGCAGACTTGGTCGACGAACTTGGGTTAGGAAAGAAACGCATTGCCGTTGAAGTCAACCGTGACATTCTCCCCCGCGACGAGTATGTGACGTATCGAATTCAGCCTGGAGATCACATCGAAATCGTGCACTTTGTTGGTGGGGGATAAGTGCAAAGGGCAGAACTATGAAAGATCCGTTTGTCCTCGCTGGCAAAGAATATCACTCGCGGCTCATTGTTGGTACCGGGAAGTACAAAGATTTCGCCGAAAACAAACGTGCAGTCGAAGCGTCTGGCGCTGAGATTGTCACTGTCGCCGTGCGGCGCGTGAACATCACCGACCCGAATAAAGAAAATCTGCTCGATTACATTGATCCAAAGAAGTACACTATCTTGCCCAACACTGCAGGCTGCTACACCGCCGAGGACGCAGTGCGCACTTGTCGCCTGGCACGTGAGGCCGGCGTTGGCAACATGGTCAAACTCGAAGTGATCGGTGACCAACGCACCTTGTTCCCTGACATTCCAGGAACGCTCGAAGCCGCCAAGGTTCTCATCAAAGAGGGCTTCATCGTGCTTCCCTACGTGCTGGATGATCCGATCTCTTGCAAGAAACTGGAGGATATTGGGTGTGCCGCAGTAATGCCGTTGGCAGCGCCGATTGGTTCGGGTCTGGGCATTCGCAATCCATATAATCTACGTATCATCCTCGAACATAGTAAGATACCGGTGATTGTCGATGCTGGAGTCGGAACAGCATCTGATGCAGCTGTTGCATTAGAAATGGGCTGTGATGCCGTGCTAATGAACACCGCCATTGCCGAGGCTAAAGATCCAATCTTGATGGCAGAAGCGATGCGGCTTGGTGTTGAAGCGGGTCGCAAAGCCTATCTGGCCGGACGCATGCCGAAGAAGCTGTATGCGTCAGCGTCGAGCCCAATGGATGGGCGGATTGAATAAGACTAATGAAGTGCACCTCCGTTCGTCCTGAGCGTACCCTGAGCTTGTCGAAGGGGAGGTCGAAGGGCGAACGAGGAGAAAAGCACTATCCTCAGAATCCCCTTGATTGATTTTCAGCTCTACTTTGTCACCGACCGCAAACAGACCGCTGGACGACCACTTGTTGATGTCGTCCACGCAGCGCTTGATGGAGGGGTGCGCGCCGTACAACTCCGCGAGAAGGACGTAGAAGGCGGAGAACTGTATCGTCTTGCCTCTGCGTTGCGTGCACTCACTATCCGTTACTCTGCACGATTGTTAATCAATGACCGCATCGATGTTGCGATAGCTGTAGCTGCTGATGGCGTTCAACTTGGGCAGAGCTCCTTCCCTGTTGCTACTGCTCGTACATTGCTCGGCTCAGAAAAACTGATTGGAGTTTCCACTCATTCACCTGAAGAGATCGAAGCAGCGCGAGGCGCAGACTTCATAGTTTTCGGACCAGTGTACTTCACCCCATCCAAAGCCGCCTACGGCGATCCGCAAGGACTTGAGCGACTACGACAAGCCGTAAACCAGACCCCGGTACCAGTGATCGCTATTGGTGGAATCAAGAAAGAGCAGATACCAGACGTTATTGTCACCGGTGCGCACGGTATTGGCGTAATTACCGCGATCAGTGCTGCGACCGATCCAGCTCAAGCCACGCGAGACCTGCTAACTGCGCTGTCCGTCCGATTGACATAAACAACACACTCGTTTATCCCTTCCTCACAACCATTTGCCATCCTAGCTCAGTCGGTAGAGCAGCTGATTCGTAATCAGCAGGTCGTCGGTTCGAATCCGATGGGTGGCTTCCACTAAGCCCTTGAGCAATCAAGGGCTTTTTCATGTTCAGCCTGCCCTGCCGCCTGAGCCAGAGATACTGCGGGTCCGTATAGGGTCCGTCCGGGGTCGGTCGAAACAATGTTCGTAGAAGTTGTCTGATCTAACTTGTCTACCGCTTCTCTGTTTCCCCCTGGAACAAGATGTCCGTAGATATCTACGGTCACTTGTATGGAATGATGCCCCATCTGCTCCTTAACGTAGACTAACGATTCGCCTTGCTGGTGGAGTTTAACAGAAAACCAAACCCACATATCAGCAGTCTTTCAGCCCCGGTCGGAAGCCTTGAGACCCTCGCGCGATTCCGGGGAAGGATTTCGCGCAACCGCACATGCCCATGATTGTAAGTTCAG
>VGTJ01000001.1 GCA_016874775.1 Deltaproteobacteria bacterium | reverse complement strand
ATCGCTGTCAGAGTATAGAGGAATTAGTCAATTTAGTCTTTGCTTGGCTGCAAAAACGCCGGTCCTTCCCGGTGGAACGTCAGGTGTATGCGCTTCCCCTCGCCGCCTAGCACTTGCCGTCGAGTGGGGTTCTATTTAGATAAAGTTACGCACTCCTGGCATGTCCCTATCCTCTACAATCCGCTTGATTTCACTGCGGATGAAGTCGGTCACACGCGAGTTGATGCTATCACTAGTGAAATTCAACAGCACACGCCGGCCGCAGAATTGCGCGAACGGGCAATAAAACTTCATGAGCGTCACAAGACTCAAATCCGTACCGCCTTTTTTCGCGCAGGAAAAACCCCTTCTCTTTTCCTAAGAAGAGTTTCACGCTAATTGGGCCGCAGAGGGAGGTGCACGATGCAGAACCGAGTAACCGCGAGAAGAACATTGCTTCGTTTCCTAAGGGTCGGACTTGTGGCTGTGCTCATCCCACTAGCGGGCTGCGTTACCGCGTATCGCCCGGAAAACATGACCGGCGGTTACACCAATTTGCGCCTCGCCGAGCACGCCTATCGTGTTCGATTCAAAGGCAACAACTACACCTCACGCGAAAAGGTCGAACAGTTTCTGCTCTATCGCTGTGCGCAGTTGACCAGGCAGCTGGGATACGAACACTTCGTCATCGTCGCTGAGGATACCATCGACATCAGTGACCTCTTCGCCCAAGCCGGACTCTTTCCACGCAATTATCATGCGACTGCCCATATCAAAGTGCTTGCCGACCCGGATCATCCAGCCGCGTATAATGCCAAAGACGCCCTACGCAGGATCGAGGCGCAATATCCCAATGAACTTGGTTCACTCAAAGATTCGGAATATCAGCGGGTACCGGAGCAACAACTCGGAGTGTTATAGGAACTGTTAGTGCGTGTTCTCTCCAACGGTCAGTATGATCTTCCCAATCTGCGCATCACTACTTAAATGGTTGGGTAAGATTCCACGCCATTAAGGAAAAAGAGCGCTCTCGCTTTTTGGAATGTTCTCTGCGTTATGACTTCCTCTTTCGAGACCCTGCCTTAACCTTGGTATGCGCTGCGAGGTCTGCTTCGATTTCTTCTACCGTCGGAAGAATCCCCTCAAGTTCTTTCGGCAGCGATTTGACAATGCTCGTCTCCCACTGCGCGACGCCTATTGGTCGTTTCAGATGCCGGAGGGCATACTCCACGACCACTTTATTCTTCGAGCGGCAAAGTAACAAACCGATAGTAGGTTTATCGTCGGGGTGACGTAAGAGGTCATCGACTGCAGACAGATAGAGGTTGAGCTGTCCAACAAATGCCGGCTCAAACGGTACCGCTTTGAGTTCGATCACAACATAACTGCGAAGTTTGAGATGATAGAAGAGCAAATCGACGTGAAAGTCCTGGTCTCCAACTTCGAGTAGCACTTGACGCCCAACAAAGGCGAAGCCGGTTCCGAGTTCCAACAGAAAGCGTTGGATATGATCAACAAGCGCTTGCTCAACCTCATGCTCTCGGCGCGGGTCAGCCGTACCAAGGAAATCAAAGAGATACGGGTCTTTGAAAATCTGACTCGCCATGTCGGAATCTGTAGGTGGAAGCGTTTCAGAAAAATTGGTGATGGCTCTACTCACTCGCTGAAAAGCTTGAGCGCCGATCTGCAAAGATAAGATATTGCGGCTCCAACCGTGCCTGATGCTCTGACGCACATACCAGTCGCGTTCCGCACGGTCCGAAACTCGATCGAGAAGCACACAGTTGTGAAACCACGGCAATTGTGCAGCAAGCTGCTGCACAATTGCACGATCTGGCCATGCCGCGGCAAAGGCACGCATATACTTGAGATTCCGCGGCGAAAATCCTTTCGTATCAGGAAAAGCGTCACGCAGATCTTGAGCCAAACGGTCAATCACTTTGGCACCCCACCCCGCATCGCCTTGTCGCTGCAAAATCATCTGCCCGATGTCCCAGTACAACAACACCATGGCCGAGTTCGCGGCCATCACTACCCGCAAGCGTTCTTGTTGAATGCGACGCCTGATCTCTTCGAGAACAACACCGTAGTCATCCGGTAAGCCAACGCGAGGAGGAGCTACCGGAAACAGTGCCTCCGCACGTTGACGCCCCAACGTATGACGTACGTCCTGCCCGCCACGTGGGTTGCGTTTGGCTGCCATGTGTTAGTCCGTCATCTTCATCATAGGCAAGTCTGCTTCTTGTAAGGGTGGCACAACTTTCTTGCGTCGAAAGAGCCGCTCGACCATATAGAAAGACACTGGGATCAGCAAAATAGCAAGTAGTGATGCTGCCATCATGCCACCGATGACAGCGGTTCCAAGCACTTGCCGTGACTGTGCTCCCGCTCCGGTCGCGATCGCCAATGGCACAGCACCTAAGATATAGGCAAATGCCGTCATCAGAATGGGACGGAGCCGTAAGCGGGCACCGGTTAATGCCGCCTCTATCAGCGGGGTCCCTCGTTCATATTCCAATTTGGCGAACTCAACGATCAGAATGGCATTCTTGGCTGCCAGACCAATCAGCATGACCAAGCCGATCTGGGTATACACATTGTTCTCGAACGCACGCCACCAGAGCACGAGGAATGCCCCAAAGACCGCAATTGGCGTGCTGAGCAGCACCCCGAACGGTAACGTCCAACTCTCGTATTGCGCCGCCAAAATCAGAAACACGACCAACAGTGAGAGAGCAAAGACCGTACGAGGCTTCACTCCTAGTGCCGCCTGTTTCTCTTGGAACGACATGCCCATATAGTCGTAGCCCATTTCCGGGGGCATGGTTTCGGCAAACACTTGCTCAAGCGCGGCCATGGCCTGACCGGTACTATATCCTGGTGCGACCGCGCCGTTGATTTGCGCAGCGCGGTAGCCGTTGAAACGGATGGTGAACTCCGGTCCGTAGATGGTCTTCATGTTCATCAAGGTCGAGAGTGGCACGGCTTGCCCTGCGGCATTACGCACGCGGAACTGGCCGATGTTCTCCGGCTTGGTGCGATACTCCCCTTCGGCTTGGACGTACACCTGCCAGGTGCGCCCGAAGAGGTTGAAGTAGTTGACGAAGCTGCCACCCATGAATGCCTGGAGCGTGCGGTAGACCGCGCTCAAATCGACGCCTTGCTTCATCACCTTGTCATGATCGACATCGGCAAAAACCTGCGGAACACTGGGAATAAATGTCGTCATTAACGACGCGAACTCAGGGCGCGCCCGCGCGACTTCAAGAAACTTGCTGGTATTCTGCGCGAGAAACTCGACACTGCCACCAGAACGATCTTCCAGCATAAAAGTGATACCACCAGAGGTACCAACACCAGGAATCGCTGGTGGTGAGAAGGCAAACGCTTGCGCCTCCACAAGACCCGCAAGCCGCTGATTGAGGCGGCGCATGACTACGTCAGCCGTAAGCCCCTCGGGGTCACGCTCTCCCCAGGGCTTCAGCATCACGAAAGCAAAGGCGTTAAAGGTGGTATTCGAGAAGCTGAGCATGCTGAAGCCGATAACCATGTTGAAAGTTTCGACCCCAGGAGTTTCTTTGAGCATCGCCTCAATCTTTTTGCACACCTCATCTGTACGTTGTAAGGACGAAGCGACCGGGAGCTGGATGTTCAAAAAGAAATAGCCTTGATCCTCTGGTGGCAGAAAACTGGTAGGCAATTTCCATCCGATCCACCCACCCGCTACGGCAAAGGCGCCTAAGAGCAGCAATGAGAACCAGACTTTTCGGATCAGAAACGCACAGCTAGAAACGTAACCGTTCGTGACTTTGTCAAAAACCCAATTAAAGCCACGAAAGAATAGAGCCAGAGGACCACGAGAATGGGTACGTGGCTTTAACAACAATGCCGACAACGCCGGGCTCAGCGTGAGCGCATTCAGTGCAGAGATCACCACCGAGACGGCAGTGGTCACAGCGAACTGCTGGTACAAACCACCGGTAATCCCAGGAATAAACGCAGAGGGAATAAACACTGCGACCAAAATCAACGCGATCGCGACCACTGGGCCGGACACTTCGTCCATCGCTTTCAGTGTCGCATCGCGTGGCGACAGTCCTTCTTCGATATGACGTTCAACCGCTTCGACCACGACGATCGCGTCATCAACGACAAGACCGATGGCAAGGACCAAGCCAAAGAGAGACAACGTGTTAATCGAAAAACCCAGGAATGGAAAGATGATGAACGTTCCGATCAAGGACACCGGAACGGCGAGCAGCGGAATCAGCGTTGCCCGCCAGCTTTGCAAAAAGAGATACACAACCAGCGTCACCAGCACGATGGCAATGAAGAGCGTTTTGATGATCTCGTGAATACCTTCACTCACTGCGCGTGTGGTATCCAGTGTCAGTTCATAATCCATATCCGCTGGGAACCGGGTCTTCACCTCATCCAGCAGCGCTTTGGCACGAGCCATGGTTTCAAGGGCGTTCGACCCCGGCACCTGGTAAATAGCGATCAGCGCCGCAGCACGGCCATTGATGCGACCTTGCATATTGTAGGTCTGCGAGCCGAGTTCCACCCGCGCGACATCCTTCATCCGTACAATCGAGCCATCAGGATTGGCGCGCACGATCACATTCTCGAACTCTTCAACACTGCTCAGACGACCCCGCGCTCGCACAGTATAGGTATAGACTTGACCAGGTGGTACCGGTTCAGCACCGATCTGGCCCGCCGGATTCACACTATTTTGTTTGGTGAGCGCCTCAAGAATCTCATTGACAGTGATATTGAGCTTCGCCAATGTGTCGGGCCGCACCCAGAAGCGCATCGCATATTGGCCAGCGCCAAACACGTTGACCTGCCCAACACCTTGCACGCGCGTCATCGGATCGTTGATGTTGATGTTGGCATAGTTGGTGAGAAACAGCGCGTCATGCGTGCCGTTGGGGGAATAAATAGAAAAGAGCGCCAGCGGACTGGCAACCGCTTTACGGAGCGTGATCCCGAAGTTGCGTACCTCAACCGGCATTTGCGACTCCGACTGCTGATAGCGCATCTGCGTGAGGATTTGGTTAGTGTTGGGGTCAGTACCAACATCATAAATGACATTCAGCCGCACTTGGCCGTTGTTCGAGTTGATGGAGTACATGTACAGCATGTTATCCACGCCACTCATCTGCTGTTCCGTCGGCGTCGAGACCGACTGCTCAAGCGTCAACGCATCTGCACCAACGTACGTTGCCCAGAGCTGAATTTGTGGGGGGGCGATGTTCGGAAACTGCGCCACCGGCAATCGCACCAGTGCAGCAATGCCGACCATCACCATAAGGATCGCAATGACCATGGCCACCACAGGCCGGTCAACGAAAATCTTTGCCATTGGGTGTTATCTCCATAACTAGGGGGATGAGAGGAGAAGGGGAAGCGGGGAAGCGGAGACAGGGAGAATCGGAGAATAAAAAACTCCTGTTCCCTATTGTCACCGATTCCCCGTTTCCCCGATTCTCCATTTCAGCTTTTGTTTTTCCCCGTTTGTCCTTAAGCTAGGTTCCCTTCGGCGCCCCAGCCGTTGCTTGCGCGGGCTCAGAGGGGGTCACAAATGGTTTTGGGTTGACTATCCCTCCCATTTTTACTTTTTGTATGCCTGACACAACAATCCGTTCCCCCTGCTTGATACCTTCGGTCACGATCCACATGTTCCCGACCTGATCCCCAACTTTTACTGACCGGAGTTCGACTTTATTGTCCGCCCCAACGACCGCAACCTGGTGGCTGCCCTGCAGATGCTGCACGGCTTGCTGTGGGATTAGTAACGCCCCTTTCCGCGTCTCAGCTGCAACCCGAATCTTGGCATACTGACCAGGGCGGAGAATGTTGTCAGGATTGGGAAACACGCTCTGGACAGTAATGGTACCGGTGCGCAAATCGACTTGACGATCGGCAAGACTGAACGTCCCTCGTTTTGGATACACGCGGCCATCAGCCAGGGTCAATTCGAGTGGTGGCGCAGCGTCTCCTCGGCCCTGCTCTATGGCTCGTATTCTACTCGCGAAGTGGAGATACTCTTGCTCACTGATCGGGTAATAGACTTTTATCGGATCGACCTGCGAAATAGTCGTCAGCACCGTATTCGGCGTCACCAGATCCCCGATCTGGGCAACCGAAATACCAGCGATACCACTGATTGGTGCGGTCACTTTCGTCCAGCTCAGATTCAGCTCAGCTCGCTCCACAGTAGCACGCGCCGCTTCGACTGAGGCTTTATTCGCTTGGTGGGCTTGAATCGCATTATCGAGTTCCTGCTGACTGATGGCGCCCTCTTTCGCCAGCGGCGTATAGCGAGCAACGTCGAGTTGCGTCTTCCCGAGGTTAGCCTCAGCCCGGCGCAAATCCCCTATCGCTTGTTTGAGGGCAGCTTGGTATTCGCGCGGATCAATCACGAAGATAAGCTGCCCAGCCTTGACAAAGGAGCCTTCCTTATAGTCACGCGACTGCAGATTCCCCTGAACCCGAGGGCGAATTTGCGCATTCACAAAGCCTTCGGTCGTACCAATCCATTCAAAATAGATAGGCACATCTTGCTGAACCACTTCAGTAACAAGGACCTCGGGTGGCGGCGGCGGCGTTGCCGCCTTTTGCGGGCTTGCCGGGGTTTCACACCCGCTAGCGGCAAGCAGAACCGCAACCAAGAGAAAGCCGTGATAGATAGCCTTTCTCAGAGTGATTGCCGGTGGACAAGATTTTGCGGGTCGTTTGGAGACATTCTTTATACAAAGGGAGATGAGACAATTCATACCAATAGGTAAGCGTGATTTTGTTGATTGGTCAACAGTTACGGTGTCTATTGGCGACAAATGAAATGACATGAGAATACTAACAGTGTCCTTTCTGGTACTCTGCGCAAATGTGAGCATCGGGTAATAGCGGCAGATTATCGGTTTTGCAACCTGTGGCCAGAGACAACACCCTAAAGAACAAGGCATTCCCTGGGCATAGCACAATCACGACGTAACAGGTCAAACATGCCAAATGGAAAAATCGGCTTGATCGTGGCCATTCTTGGTGCGGGTCTGTTGTTGATCGGTACCTTTCTGCATCCAATGAGCGCAGACCCCAATGTACCGGTAGCAGCATTCGGCGAATATGCCGCCGATCCGCACTGGGTCGCCAGTCATCTGGCGCAGTTGCTCGGTGTCATATTACTGCTCGCAGCGCTCGTATTGTTCTCTCACACGCTGGAGGATGGACCAACCGCACTCTGGGTGCCTGTCATAAGAATCGGTGCAGGCGCGAGCTTATCTCTGGCAACAGCGCTACAAGCAGTTGATGGCGTAGCTCTCAAGATTATGGTGGATCACTGGGCCGCAGCGACAGAGCCAGAGAAAACATCGCTCTTTCACGCGACCTTCGCCGTGCGGCAAATTGAGATCGGGCTTGCCAGCATGAGCAGCATCCTCTTCGGACTGACAGTCGTGGTTTATGGTATCGCGTTAGTTCTTGACCAGCGCTTTCCGCGCTGGCTCGGAGCATTGGCGATGGTGAGCGGCATTCCAACAGCGATCGCGGGGATTGCCATCGCGTATACAGGGTTCTCGGACCTTTCCATGCTCATCAATATGCCAGCAAGTGTGTTGTTGATGGTGTGGGTTGTGGCGTTGGGAATCGAGGCCTGGAGAAAGCCAACACTCGGTTAAAATCAAGAGACATTCTGGGAAGGTCCGTCATGCCCGCGCAGGCGGGCGTCCAGGGACCTCAAGCAGAAGCTCTTGATTATTCCTCCTGGATTCTCGCTTCCGAGGGAATGACGAACTGCGAAACGCGTCAAGCCTTTCTACTTCTCCACCAACCGAAAACGCACACCGCAAATATTGACCATATCATCAGCGACGCGTTTACCACGCCGTTCCGCTGCAGCAAGCAACTTCTCGCGATTGGCAACGATCAGATCGACCCCACCAAGTCCTTCCCCACGGCCATCGGTATCTTTGACAAAGCGCACGTCAGCATTATCAAAGTGCAGATTCGCCTGCCCAGCGGCATTGTCATTCACAGGTAGTTCTACGATTTTCCCCCAGCGTTCAGCAAGCTCTGTTGGATCAGGCGTTTGGATTTCTGCCGCAGCAATACCACGAACGATCTCAGTACGAACCGCCGATTTCCAATTCTTTCCAGCAGGCATCCACTCACTCGTGTCACCAAGTTGCTGATCGATCTCCAGGAAACATCCACCAGTATCGCGTGGATGAAGCTGCATAATACGCATCTCCGGCTCATCGTGTTCCATCGCCTTGCGAACCCCTAGTTCAGCTACACGTTTTTTACGTGGCTCTTCATCATCACACTGGCAGATCACCATGTAACCACCGTCACCATTACGGCGATCAAGATACCGTCCACCAGCCGTACCTTCTTTAATCGGTGAGACCACTTCAAGAAACTGGTTGCCAATCGGGAACACCGCGTTCTCCAGCCCGAACACTTTCACCGCTGGGTCACGAAACGCCACCTCAAGGCCAAACACATCTTTGATATCGTCAACAACTGGAGCCAACTGTCGTGCAATCAAGGCGATTTGTCGTACGCGAAGCCACATAAAACATCCCTCCTTTGTGAAGCATCACTCGAATGCAGTATCTATGGCATCATTCCTTCAGTGATCCAATCTCCCCAAGGTTTAGAGAATCACGACGGTGAAAGATTCAACTCCGTTGCCGCAACTTTTCTCCGCAGCACCGCACGCCCAGTGAGCAAGGTCGAAAAACTGATCACCCCACAGATTGCCATCACCCCAGCCATCGGCAGTGCGGTATTGTTGTGCAGATAACTGACCAATGCCGACGCTACTGCACCCGAGGTCATTTGCAGGCCACCAAGTAGTGCGGCGGCGCTCCCAGCGTTGCGCGTGAAGGGCTCGATCGCTAATGCCGACGCATTAGGAAAGACAAAGCCTTGCATCATCATGAAACCAAAGATGAGGAGAACCGTGCCAACAAAGCCAATCAGATGCATGCGCGTACTCAGAGCCAGCAAGAGACCAAAGGTAAATTGCAGGCTACTGGCTCTGAGAATGATTTCTGCACTGGTGCGCTTTCGCAGTAACACCCGGTTTATCTGACTTGCTGTAATCAGCCCTAGCGCGTTCATGCCGAAAATCCAGCCGTAATGCTTTTCGGAGATACTAAATAACTTCATGAACACAAACGGTGAGCCAGAAATATAGGCAAACAATCCTGCCGAAGCGATACTGCCAGTGAGTGCATACGTGGCAAAGCGAGGTTCACGTAACACTGTGAGATATTCGCGCAACACTCGTAACGGATGTAGTGAAATGGAGGGATCGGCCTGCCGAGTCTCGGGCAATACACGCGCAGAGATGATCAGCAACGAGAGACCGATCAGCATCAGCACCAGGAAAATATACCACCATCCCAAAGTCGTCGTCACAATCCCGCCAATTGTCGGGGCAAGAATTGGTGCTACTCCCATGACTAACATCAACAACGAAAACACCCTGGCAATGTCAGGCCCACTGTACATATCGCGCACGATAGCTCGACTGATCACCATCCCCGCACACCCACCAACCGCTTCGAACACGCGCAGGGCAATGAGCGCGTTGACGGAACGGACAAAGACGCACCCAAGAGAAGCGATAACGTACAGGGCTAAGCCAACAAGTAGCGGCGTCTTTCTGCCATAGCGGTCAGAAATCGGTCCAAAGAAGAGTTGTCCGACCGCGACCCCAATAAAGAAGCTAGTCAACGAAAGCGTAACTTGTGAAATATCCGTGTGTAAATCGCTGGCGATAGCCGGAAAGCCCGGTAAGTACATATCAATCGAAAATGGCGTGATGCCAATCAAGGTCCCAAGAATGGCAAGGATCACTGGCTGTTTCTTTTTTTCCATACGGCTTATGTATGTATGGGAGAATGTGGGAAACGACTAGTGGGGCGACCGCTTTACCCCTGGCCTGGCTAGAGCAATTTGCGATTGCCTGTCGCTCAGATCCTCGCTCTCGACCCTCACCCTAGCCCTCTCCCTGCCAGGGAGAGGGAAACACAAGCGCAACAAGTCCAGGGAAGGATAACAAATGAGGTAAACCTAGCTGAAAACTACACTACTGAAGCCCGCCAAGCTGCCGCAACGCTCCACGCGCATCCCAGTAGTCGGTCTGGTGACTAATCTTCCCGTCTCGCAGTTTGAGCACGGTCACACCGCGAACAACGAAGCGCTTATGTGATGCATCGAACCCGAGGAACGTGCGATTCGCTCCCCAGGTTGCCGTCCATTCCCATTCCACGGCACCACCCACTGGCCCACCGGACCACTCAAGAAAGCGTAATTTCGTTACACCAGAAAAGAAGAATTGGCTGAACGCCTGGCGGAGCGCGGGCTTGCCGTGCACGAGCTCGCCAAAGATTGGATCTTCGAATTCGACATCATCGGTGTAGCAGGCCATCGCTCCATCGAGGTCGGCAGTATTGTAGGTCTCCAACCACCCCTTGACGCATGCTTCGGTCATGCTCTCCTCCTGTGATGACGTATCACTGCAGTTCCTTATGCGTCTCGATCACCCGCGAGACGATGCCATACTCGATCGCTTCATCGGCACTCATCCAGAAGTCACGTTCCATGTCAGCAAGCACTTTCTTCAGTGGCTGCCCAGTTTGCTTCGCGATCACTTGGGCAATGCGCTCGCGGGTGCGCAGAATCTCTTTCGCTTGAATCGCAATATCAGTAGCTGGGCCACCCGCACCGCCACCAGGCTGGTGGATCATGAAACGGGTATTCGGTAAACACACGCGACGGTCTTTTGGCGCGGCGAGGAAGATGTGAGTCCCGGCACTTGCGACCCACCCTGTCCCAACCGTTGTCACCGGTGAACGAACGAAGCGAATCATATCGTGAATCGCGTCGCCAGACTCGACATGACCACCAGGCGAGGAAATTAACACTCGGATAGGAGCGTCCGACTCTTGTGAAAGCGCAATGAGTCGCTCGCACGTCGCCCGCGCAGTCGCGTGATTAATCTCACCAAAAACCAGGACAAAGCGAGACTTGAACGTCAATTGCTCTGAAAGGCTTTCGGTCTTCTCGCTCTTCTCAGTTTTTTCTTCAGCAGCATCGATTCGATGCGTCATGAGGTTTCCTTTCTGTCAAACATAAAGTTATACATGGTGAAACGCGTCACGATAGCGAATCACGTCACGTTTTCCAGTACCGTACGAACTTGGTCTTTTTGACACCATAAATGATTCTTCAAGCCACGCATACTCACCACGGATCATAACGAACCGCAGGCGCAAAGCCAGAGCAAAAGGGACAGATCACTACGCTTCGTTTGAGCCCGTGGCTTGCAGAAATTTCGCAATCGCCTCGGCGCCGCGTCGGGCTGCCGTTCCCTCTACGTCAATGCGAAATGTGTACGCAAAAGCTCCACGTTGCTTGGCCAGAAACTGTGGATGACTGGGATACGCGAGTTCCAAAGCTAAAGGCAGTTCAGTGGCAACATCATTGACAACCTTCCCAAGCCGCCAGTGGGAATAATAGGGATTGTCTTCCCATTGCACGTTGTGAGCGTTGAGGAAAATACATGGACGAGGCTGCAACAAGAATTCGTACACTTGGCTACTCACATCGCCAAGGTAGATGTCAGCCGCCAAGATGTACGTCATATCCGTGAGAGAATCACTTTTTGTGTCAATCAAGATATTGGGGAGATGAGAGTATTTGGTGGGGAGCACTGCCTGGTGCCGTTTGTTCCGTTTGAACAAGATCACGTGCGGCGCGAAGATCAGATTATACTTGTGAGTAGTGGCAAAGAAATCGAGCACCTGTAAGCCGACTGTCTGCCACGAAGAAACGTCCTGCTCAAAATGGGGGTTGTAGACGACAATCGGCTTATCATTGGCAAAGAAGCGTTTCGCTTTGGGTGGCGTAGCAGCGACAACTTCAAACTTTGGCCACCCGACAACCGCGTATGAGTCAGAACGAAGATAGTCCAGTTCGGTCAGGCGATCGACATACTTCTGTCCAGGTAAAAGTGTCAGATCAAAGGCCTCCGAACGGTCGTCAAAACTTCCTTCTCTATCGCCTGCGCCATGGCGGACGTTAATAAATTTGAGATTGGTCAACCCATGGCGTCTCTGTAATCTCAGACAGTGACGCTCCGGGGCCACAAGCGCATTGAGGGTACGGAAGAAGGCAAGATTGTTCCGTAGCACCATCTCTTTGCGCTTGAATTTCCACTGATAAACGAATGGATCGGCAAATTGGTAATACCACACTGGGCGTAATCGTTTGAAGCGACACCGATGGTGAGGATAGAGTTCACTGATAGCGCGAGCCGTGAGGAGTTCCCGCCGGGAAGAGCAGGCAATCACCACCTCGAATTCAGGGTAGTGGCGAGACAGCTCAAGCGCGTACGGAACGACGTGCGGCACTTGATGAACGGCATAGTGATTGAGGAGAAAACCAACCCGCATGGCCCATTCTCCTTCACGATGAAAAAGGCCGGGGGCTAAGAAACCAGTGCAAGACGAAGCGCTGGCCGTATAACCGGTGAGCTAAGGGCAAAGTGCGCACGAACCTTCGCTAAATCTTCTGGCGTATCAATCTCTCCCCACCAGAGGCCTTCAATTGACACGGTTTCCACCACTGTTGAAACACACATGGTGTTTAGCACAGAAAGATACCACCGCTGCAAAGCTTCAGGACCGCGAACCGCCTCTTCGAGTGTCCCACGGAATGCACCGACTCCTTCGCCACAGAAGCGCATGAGACCGATCGACTCACCGTGGACAGCAGCGCGTGGCAAGGTTTTTCCCACTGCCTTGAGTCGCCGTCCACCGTTCAGCGAGACTTTCATGTCGTCGTCGTCGTATTCTTCCTTACGATTGATGGTCAGGGTCGCTGGGGCCCAGGGTGCAGCCAAAAGACGACGGAGAGCATCAGGCTCAAACAGCGAATCGCCATTGAGAAGGAGGAAATCCTCGGTCATCTCCGACATTGCAGCCCAACACGTAATCAGATTATTCGAAGCGGCAAAGAATGGATTATACCGCGTACGGATGTCGAGACCGGGTACCGGTCGCGCGCGTAAGAACCGCTCTACCTTGTCTGCCGCAAAACCGACCAAAACGGTGACATCTTGAATACCGCACTGGGCTAGTGCTCGGAGTTGGAGTTCAAGGACAGTACGACCAGCATCCACCGGAAGAAGGCACTTCGGCGTCTCCGCTGTAAACGGCAACAACCTCCGCCCCTGCCCCGCACTCAAAATAATCGCTTTCATCTGTGAGAGAAGACCGGTATAAGAGAAATCCGTGAAAGAATCAAGGAGGAGTGCCTCTCAACGCAAGAATCGAGGCAACCAACAACAGCCGACGTGGCCCCTGATGTCGCTTTCGGAACTCCCTCCTAAGCGGAAGGGCACGCTTGGAATCACACTCGTTTGGTACGTCATTACTGAGCTAATCCGCCCGACTCTTCTGGCCCTCGGCGGCCTTACTGCTCTCGTATTGACTAAAGATCTGCTGGGCTTCTCTGACCTTGTTATCAATCGCGGGTTCGGGGCCTCAGCGGTCGCCATGATCGCGCTGTACGAGATCATCCCACTCCTATCTCGCACGCTTCCTTTCGCTCTTCTCATTGGGACATTGGTAGGGCTGGGACGTTTACGAGCTGACCTCGAAGTGTTGTCAATGGAAGCGGCAGGCATTTCCGTCCGCCGTCTCGTCTACCCCGTACTCTTGTGGGGAGCGATCGCAACTGTACTGGGGTTCATGCTTTCTCTCGTTGCTGCGCCGTGGGCAACCCGATCGCTCGATGCCGCACTCCAACGCATGGCAGCGGAGAACCCTGGGCTCTCGTTACGTGCTGGCACGGTCTACGATTTCAGCGGAGTGAAAATGCTTGCGCGCGAGGTGTCTGCACGTGGAGATCACCTCCGCGGCATTTTACTCTGGTTGCCTGAGCAAGGTCAGACACTGTTCGCTGAACATGGGGACCTTCTGCCTCTTGGCCAACACACAACGCAATTAACCCTGCATGAAGGGGTCATGCTCCCTTCCCCACCCGAGCGTGGGGAAGCAACCCGTTTTGGCAGTTTCATACAAACACTGCAAGAAAATCCAACTCCGGCACGAAAAGAGGCGGATGTCCTTCCGGGCGAATCGTTAACCCAGCTTCTCGCTCACATGCAACAAACCGGTGAAAAAGAATCCTCAGCTTCTCTCGCCCGTGTGGAGTTTCACCATCGACTCGCCTATCCCGTTGCTGCACTGGTGTTAGGATTACTAGCCGTTCCGCTCAGCCTAGCCGGGAAACGGTTTTCGCGTGCGGCTGGAGGTGTCACCGGACTTTTGGTGACTGTGGTCTACTACGGACTCATGCAACTCGGGGACGGCCTCGTACAAGCACGTGCGGTGCCTCTCATCCTTGGTGTGTGGCTGGCCAATATCGTTATTGCCATCGTCGCCATTCTTCTCATTTGGAGAGTCCGTAAATGGGCCACATGGGGCCGTCAAGCAGGAGAGCGGACAACGTCGGAAGAACCTGCGCCAACAGAGGAGACATCTCACCCTCGTGTCCGACGGTTTGTCTTGCAACGATACGTAACCCAACAGTACCTGACCATGCTGCTCCTTGCTTTTGGCATGCTCTTCGTTGGGTATTTGCTCGTTGATATCCTCGAACGTCTGCAATGGTTCGCACGTCATCAAGCCCACCTGTTGGCCGTGCTACGCTTCTATGGCGCTCGGACACCGCTCTTAGCCTCGCGCGTTATTCCGATGTCACTCTTGCTCGCCACTGCACTGACGGTGAGTATTCTCACTGTCCATCGCGAGATTATCGGGATGCGGGCGTGTGGTGTCTCTGTTCCTCGTGCCTTAGCTCCGATCTTGCTCATCTGCGGTCTCATTTTGCCCGCCTATTTCTTGCTTAACGAGTTGGTTGTCCCCCGCACCAATGCACTTGCCGATCAGCTCAAAGACGAAGAGATCAAGCGACGTGGACCAGAAGCGAATCTGCGGCAGCGAATGATCTGGTATCAGGACAGTACTCATTTGTACCAAGCGTCGGCCCTCGACTCGAAAGTCGGCGAAGCTCAAGGATTGGCAGTATACGAACTCAATGACTCGGGCTTGCCGGTCAGCCGGATCGATGCACGAGAAGCCAGGCATATTGGCAAGGGAGTATGGGAATTGATCGAACCCGTACGAATTGGGATCTCAGCGCAAGGGTTGCAACCCCTTCCAGCAGCATCACGGATCGTGCTCGGGGAAGCCCCCAGCACGACGCCAGACAGCATGCACTTAAACACAACACAGCTTGCAGAGGCGATCCGTGATGTTGAAACCAGCGGCTATAGTGCAACCACGTATCGCGTGGATTGGCATGTGAAGCTCGCCGCACCGTTCGCGTGCCTGCTACTTCCTGCGGCAGCCTTATTTTTCGCCGTCAGTGGTCCGCCGTTTCCAGGTCCAGCAGTAACAATTCTCACATGCAGTGTCCTTGGGGTCGCATATGTTTTGTTGACCGGTGTTTTCGCTTCACTTGGGTATGGAGGGAAATTGCCTCCACCACTTGCGGGCTGGAGCCCAGTGTTGTTGCTTACAGGATTGGCGCTTGCCTTGATGCTCCGCGGTCGGCAGTAACGAGAGGCAAAGGCTATAGGCTGTAGGCTACAGGCCATAGGGAAGAAAATAGGTGAATGCGCAAAGCCCTCAAGCCTAATGGTCGTGTCGCAATTATCGATTTTTACCAGCGAGAAACACCGGTCGGTCCACCAATGTACATGCGCCTCAGCGAAGACAAGGTAGAAAAAGAACTGCAGGCAGCCGGACTGAAAGTAACAGAGAAACTCACCATCCTGCCGTACCAATATATTCTGATCGCGCAGCCTATGACGACGTTGAGTGCGCCTTCTCCGCCTGGGACACAGTGAACGCATCAACGCGGCGGTCGACCAATTCATCCGCGCGATTGAGTAACGCCTCATTCTTGGTGAATTTTTCTACCATGTAACTGAGGTCGCTTAAGTCATGGAGCATGAGTTTCACAGCTTGGTCATGGAGCATCGGCTCTTTCACAACTTGTAAGAGTTCGACAACAACATCCTCAAGCTCAGATCCCTCGATATCGAGCGCGATCTCAAACGAACGCTCGACCGAGATATTTTTGGTGGCTTCCCGACTATAGGCAGCGAGTAACGAACGCAATCGCACGACCGTCGAAGGATCGAACCACACTTTCGTTGTCTCTCCGATATCAGGTTCGTTGTCCAATACTCCTTCGACTAGCGCGAGTGCCCCAAGGTGACCAGCTTCATGTCGGGCCATGGTAAACCAGAACTTGCGCAGCTCTTCTTGTTTCTGAAAATTGCGAGCGAAACGCATATAGAGCGCCATGGTTTTCTTTTCCATGTCGACCGCAGTCCGCAGAATATCTCTGATTGTCACGCGGTGCGCACGACGATGTAAATCCGCTTTCTCCACCATGATTATTTCTTAGCAGAAGTGGGCGGGGGGACAAAACAGGGGGGCCGTAAAAAGCCAGCCTCAAGCTTTCAGCAGTCAGCTTTCAGCCAGAGAAGGAAATATAGCAAATCTGGTGTTGCTGCTCAGATGACGCAGGTCGTTGAGAGGGACAGATCTTTGCCGCTGATCGTTGCCAACTGCCCGCTGTTTTCGCTGAGCGCTGATAGCTGAACGCTTTCTTCACCCTAGATCAATCTTTTGCTGAGTGAAAATTACGCCGTCGTCTGGATCGAGGACGGCCAAGACAACGCTTCCACCATCATTCACACCGAGATGTAATGGCGCAGGCGTGCCGGGATAACAGGCTTTCGTCACACCTTGTGTGAGGTCAGTGAACACGTGCACGTGCCCCATCGCCAGATAGTCGAGTCCTGACTGCGCAATTTCTTTAGGCTTGACGAGCGATGAGCGCTGCATCTCTTCTTCTTCAACGAAATAACCGTGCGCCATCCCGATATGCCAGTAATCTCCCGTACGGGCTGGTACCCCAGCAAGCGGACGATAGCGGTTGTCATGCTCGACAAGCCCCTTGCCCCACACCGTCGCATGTAATTCGGGAAATTCGAGCGTCTCCCCTTCCTCACGAGTCAACGGATAGACGTGAGGGCCTATCGCGCGAAAATCTACTTTCTTGTAAATCGATCGCTGATCATAGCAATCATGATTGCCAGGGATCAGGACTACTGGACACGCCAGCCGTGAGAGCTGGGTATGAACGAACTCGACACCGGATTCTGGTACGCGGTTGGAATCAAACAAATCGCCAGCGATCAAAAAGAAATCAGCCTGCTCTTCAAGCACGCGATCTACAACACGCTCAAATGAGCGTTGAATCTTGCGGCGAAACGCTTGCCCTTCTTCACTTTTGCCGAAGGTGTCACTTTCGAGGTGGACGTCAGAGGTATGAATAATTTTGAGGCGTCGACGTGGCATGTCATGTTCCTTACGAAGACTTTGGACTTTGGACTTTGGACTCAGGACTCCTTCGTGGCAGAATCACAGTGGCATTCCCCAACGTGAGTTTTACCCCTTGAGTATTTTCAGCCCAAATCTCACACTCAGCGTACCCTTTTCCGTCAGTGATCCAGGTACGTGTTACCGTTCCTTTACAAAGAAGCGGCTCGTTAACATAGGCAATGTCGCGATTCGCATACGAGAGTTTCTTGAGCATTCCTGCGTCGCCGATCCACCGCGTCATCAGTTGAGAGAGAAACGCTCCCCGCAATGGTCCATGCACGATGATATCGCGATAGCCTTCGGATAGCGTGAAATCTTTATCAAAGTGAATTCGCTGCGGGTTCCAGGTGATGGCACTATAGAGAAACAACAGGGTATTCGATGGCATTTTGCGCACTTCAGGAAGCGCGGTACCTATCGTCACATCTTCAAAATAGAGTTGCTGTTCTGCCATAGCGTTTAGCTTAGACTTGGAATTCTGCCTCGTATCCGTTCGCGAAGAATTTCTCAGAGAGACCGTTCACTTCGTTTAGGGTGACATCTCCAAGGTACCGATCTTGCTGTTGTACTCATCGCAAAATCGACGCCCCTTTCTCTATCACTACCAACTCCCCCTTCTGGTTGATAAATGTCGTTTCACGAACGACAAAAATCAGCGGACCAGTGCGACCATCCTTCTGATAAATGTCAGTGATCTTACAGCGCCCGGTTAATGTATCGCCCACGCGAATCGGGAGAAAGAACTCAATTTCGGTGCCACCATCCATAAGTCGTGGCAACGGAGTTGGCGGAATGGGAAATTTCCCTTCGTACGGTAACCCATCTGGACGTAATTCAGTCTCTGGTACCGGGTTGGTGAGCGGTGCCATATAAAACAACGGCGGCGCAATACGTCCACCGTAATGGCTGTTTCTCGCGCGCTCTTCATCAAGATAGAGAGGATTCGGATCATCGGTCGCAACCGCAAATCGCTTCACATCAAGTGCGGTCACCTCAATCGTCCACGGCGGCGTTTCTCTGCCAATCCACGCACGAATCTCGTCAGTAATCAGCGATTGCGCTTCCATCGATGCATCTCATCCCTGAATGTAGACTTAGACTGTCCACATTCCATAGCAGGTCACTGTCGCAAGAGAAAGAGGAGCCAACGGAACTCAAAAGGGTCGTTATGACTACCTTCGTCCGCGGCGACGGCGTGACCGACGCGACCGTTCGTCTGTCGGTTGCGCCGTGGTATCAGACTTTTGAGCAGAATCGGGCGGTCTAGTATTCTGCGGCGCTGAGGAACGGGGCTGTTCCTCTCGGCGTTGGCCTTGAGGGCGGGCATCTCCACGGTGCTGCCCCGGCATCTGATGGCGTGGCTCGGAGCGTCTTTGCTCTTGCCCTTGCTGACGTCGATCTGGTCGGCGTTGTTCTTGCCCCTGCGTACGTGGTTCTGGTCGGCGTTGTTCCTGTCCCGCAGGACGACCATGTGGGCGGCTCTGTTGCTGCCCTGACATACGACCATCTGAACTGAACTCTGGCTTTGGGGGATGAGCCTCTTGCCGGTTTTGTTCGTGCGATGTTTGTGTTTGCGGTCGTGATTCTTGCGGCTGCGATCGTGGCCGAGAACGACGTTGACGATAACGTGGCGGTTCAGCAGCGTCGTGTATCTCTGGCGGTCGATATCGGCTAATCGGGTGGTCTGACGCAATGGGATCACTGCTTTCAGCAGAAACCCCTGCGCCATTCTCTTCTAGTGCGATATCGTCCTGATAGAGATCGTAAATTTTGATGATCGAGGCGCGGAGTCCTTTAGAGGTCCACCCTACATCAAAACCGACCCGCATCCCAGGTCGCAGGAAGTTGATGTCCTGACGCGGAGCACCAAGTAATGTCACGAACGCAAAGATGAAAGGAATTTCTTTACCGCTGTCACTATGAATAACGCCAGTCTCGTTACTCCAAAAAATCTTGCTGATGACACCGTGGTAGAAGTTATCCTTCGGTCGCTCTTCGCTGTTCTCTATGAAGGGTATATCTTTTTCCACGGTTTACGCGAAAAGCATCTCGTGCATGGCGCTCCCCGCCGGCACCATCGGGAACACACCTTCACTTTGCGGAATAACGACATCCACCATCGCCGGCCCTGGGGTGGCGAATGCTTCCTTTAATGTCGCTGACAGATCCTTCGCTTTTTCCACACGAAATCCCGCCGCACCGTAGGCTTCAGCTAATTTGACAAAGTTCGGCATCGATTCCATGTAGGAGTGCGAATAACGTCCTTCATAAAATTTCTCTTGCCATTGGCGCACCATGCCCAGGTAGTAGTTGTTCATAATGACGACTTTTACTGGGACTCTATATTGCACCGCAGTGGCAAGCTCTTGAATGTTCATCTGAATGCTACCATCACCACTGACAACAACCACCGGTCGGTCGGGAGCAGCAAAATAAGCACCAATGCCAGCCGGTAGCCCATACCCCATCGTTCCAAGTCCACCAGAGGTCAGCCACGACCGCGGATGATCGAACGGCATCATCTGCGCCGTCCACATTTGATGTTGCCCAACATCGGTGACCACAATGGCGTCACCTTTCGTAATCGTATGGATCTCCTCAAGGACATCGCGCGGACGAGCGTTCTCCTCAGGCTTCGCATGCTCATACGGCAGTGGCTTCTCTTCTTTCCACTGCATAATCTGCTTGTGCCACTCCGCCCAGACTTTCTGGCGAGGAGCCAGGCCCTCTTGGCTTTTCACCTTCTTCAGCATGGTGCTGACAACTTCTTTGATGTCACCCACGATAGGAATATGCACCTTGATATTTTTACTGATCGAAGCTGGGTCAATGTCAACATGGATGATAGTTTTTGCATTGGGAGCAAAGTCAGAGAGGCGCCCAGTCACGCGGTCATCAAAGCGGGCGCCAATGGCAATCAGCGTATCGCAGCTCTGCACCGCCATGTTGGTCCAGTAGCCACCGTGCATCCCTAACATCCCGAGACACAAAGGATCAGAACTGGGGAACACACCGAGCGCCATCACCGTGGTCGTAATCGGCACCTTGAGCCCGCGTACCAACTCCGTCAGTGACGCAGCGGCATCAGACCACTGCACTCCTCCACCAACGTAAAAGAGCGGCTTCTCGGATTTCTCGATGGCTTCGAGTGCCTTTTCAATCTGACGCTCATTGCCTTTCATCGTTGGTTTATAGCCACGGATGTCAACCGTCTCAGGATACTTGAATGGTGCAGTCGCATTTTGCACATCTTTGGGAAAATCAACTAACACCGGACCCGGGCGGCCACTCCCAGCAATATAAAACGCCTCTTTCATCACCCGCGTGATATCGTTCACATTGCGGATAAGGTAGTTATGCTTTGTACAGGGGCGAGTAATCCCCGTGAGATCAGCTTCTTGAAACGCATCGTTGCCGATCATACTGGTCGGCACCTGACCAGTGATCACCACCAGCGGTGTTGAGTCCATGTAGGCATCGGCGATACCAGTGACGGTATTCGTCGCACCAGGACCAGAGGTCACCAGACAAACCCCTGGGCGGCCAGACACGCGCGCATATCCTTCAGCCATATGGGCAGCACCCTGTTCATGACGTACAAGAATGTGACGTAAGGCTGGGTTCTGCACCAACGCATCGTATGTCGGAAGGATAGCCCCACCAGGATAACCAAAAATGGTATCAACTCCTTCTGCTAGGAGGCTTTCAATCATGATTTGCGCGCCAGTCATGGTTTTCATGTACATCCCCACTCGACCGTCAGAAAGGCGCTGATCTTATCGACTCGACTGAGTGAGCGCAACTAGAGATTGCCGGAATTCAGGGGCCGGAGCGAAAAGGCAGGGCAGCAAAGAGAAAGAGGGCATGGAGGTCCATGCCCTCTTAAGGAACAGCAATGCGATTGTCAGGAACAACGAAAAAAACTAGGATGCTGCCTCTTGCGGAGCTGCTGCTGGTGCAGCTTGGGCTGGTGCAGCTTGGGCTGCCGTAGCATCTGCCGCCGCTTTTGCCGTTGCGGCTTCGGCCTTCACCGCTTGAGCAACAACGCGGGTGCGTCGTTTGAGCGTACGAATGCCACGCCGCAAGCTTGACACTTTTTTAGAGTCTTTCTGCGAAATGGCTTCGTCACGTTTCGCTTTCAACATGCGAATACGTCTTTTCAATTCAGCTTGTTCTTCTTTCGGGACTCGTTGTACTTGTTGGGCCATAAATACGTCCTTCTTCTGTGTCTTGGTAATTATTTCACCGTCCACACGTCGCCACTGTGCAGCAGCTTTTCTAAATCACCGGAGCCAGCTTTCTGCGCCTCAGTGAGCTGACGGTTCATCAATTCATCAAAGCTTGGGCGTTGAGCGACGCGGACAACGCCAATAGGTGTGGGAAACTGCGGCGGCGCCATACGACTCACCAAAAAGCCCAGCACCGGGTCGGTCTCGTCATGAACCAGAAGGTCTGAAGTGCTTACCCCATCACCAAGGGTAACGACCTCCGGTGTCATACCTTTGAGCCGAATCCCTTTGTCTTTGTTTTTGCCAAAGATCATCGGCTTGCCGTGCTCTAGGACAAGTTGGCTATCAGCTTTCGTCTGTTTATCCGTGAGAGCATCCCACGCACCATCATTATAGACGTTACAGTTCTGGAGGATTTCGATGATCGACGCACCTTTATGAGCAGCCGCGCGCTTGAGCATGTCTTGTTGATGTTTGGCTTCGACGTCGATCGTACGGCCAATGAAGGTCGCATCAGCTCCGAGCGCAAACAGCAACGGATTCACTGGATGGTCAGAGGAGCCCATCGGTGTCGATTTCGTCACCTTCCCCAGTTCTGAGGTCGGGGAAAATTGTCCCTTGGTCAAACCATAAATGCGGTTATTGAATAGCAGAATTTTGAGATCGACGTTGCGCCGTAAGGCATGTAACAAATGGTTCCCACCAATGCTGAGCGCGTCCCCATCGCCAGTTACCACCCATACCATGAGGTCAGGTCGAGACACTTTCAAGCCGGTCGCAATCGCCGGTGCTCGACCGTGAATGGTGTGAAAACCATAGGTGTTCATGTAATACGGAAAGCGGCTCGAACAGCCAATTCCGGAGATGAAGACGACATTTTCCTTCGGTACCTCAAGTTCAGGAAAAATTTTCTGCACTTGGGCAAGGATCGAATAATCGCCGCACCCTGGGCACCAACGAACATCCTGATCTGAAGCAAAATCTTTACGGGTAAGTTTCGGTGCAGTTGCCGTGCTCATTGTCGCTATTCCTCCAACATACGGTCGATCCGGGTAATAATCTCGGAAACTTTGAATGGGCGTCCCTGAATTTTGTTGAGCCCTACTGCGTCAATCAAGTACTCTGCACGCAACACACGTAGCAGTTGCCCCATGTTCATCTCCACCACTAAGACTTTTTCGAAACGAGACATGACCTCGCCGAGGTCCGCCGGAAGTGGGTTCAAGTGCCGTAAGTGGACATGCGACACAGACTTGCCTTGTTGCTGAGATTCGCCGACCGCTGCAGTGATCGAACCGTAGGTGCTTCCCCAACCAATCACCAACAGTTTGCCTCGCTCAGGACCATGAACCTTGGTCGGTGGAATATCTTGGGTGATCTTCGCCACCTTGCGAAAGCGGACTCGCACCATTTGTTCGTGGTTCGCTGGCGCATAACTGATGTTGCCGGTCGTATAATCCTTCTCCAACCCGCCCACACGGTGTTCGAGCCCAGGAGTTCCTGGCCGTACCCAGGGACGAGCGAGCGTGTTCTCATCTCGCAGATACGGAAAAAACCCTTGTGGGTCGGTCCGGAACTGAATGTTGATCTCCGGCAAGTCAGAAACTTTCGGTAACAGCCACGGCTCAGACGCATTGGCCAGATAACCATCAGTGAGCAGAACGACGGGCGTCATATACGTCACTGCAATACGGACCGCCTCAAACGCGGCAAAGAAACAATCCGAAGGAGTCGATGCCGCAACAACAGGAATTGGTGCGTCGCCATGCCGACCATACAACGCCTGTAAGAGATCCGACTGTTCAGGCTTCGTCGGCATACCAGTACTCGGCCCTGACCGCTGAATGTCAGTAATGACCATGGGGAGTTCGACAACTGTCGCCAAACCAATGGTCTCAGCTTTCAGGTTCATGCCTGGACCAGCGGTCGTGGTGATCGCGATTGACCCACCAAACGCCGCTCCCAACGCTGAGCCGACCCCGGCAATTTCGTCTTCGGCCTGAAATGTCATGACGCCGAAATCTTTGAAGGACGCAAGTTCATGCAGGACATCACTCGCTGGGGTGATGGGATAACTGCCTAAGAACAAAGGCAGACCGGCTTTCTTCGCGGCCACCACGAACCCGAGGGCTGTTGCCGTATTGCCTGAGATATTACGATAGGTCCCTGGCGCAATTTGCGCAGGTTTGACTGAATACGACGAAGCAAAAATTTCAGTATTCTCGGCGTAATCGTAGCCGCCTTTGAGTGCTCGTGTATTCGCTTCGAGGACTTCATTATTGCGCTTGAAGCGTTGGTTGATCCACTGCAAAGTATTTTCAATCGGTCGTTGATAGAGCCAGGACACTACCCCCAAGGCAAAGAAGTTGCGAGAACGCATAACCGACCGATTCGGCAAGTTGAGCGCCTCCAGTGCAGAGGTTGTCATCCTGGTGATTTCGATCGGATATACTTGATACTTGGCGAGCGATCCATCCTCTAGAGGATTGGTAGTGTAATCGGCTTTCTTCAGGTTCGCTTCGTTGAACTCTTCCTTATCAACAATAAGCACCCCATTCTGTTTCAGATCGCCAAGGTTGGTCTTTAGCGCGGCTGGGTTCATCACCACCAGCGCATCAAGATCATCACCAGGAGTGTATACACTCCGACTGCCAAACTGCACCTGAAACGCACTCACACCATACAGGGTTCCGGTAGGAGCGCGGATTTCTGCGGGGAAATCCGGCAGTGTACCAATATCATTGCCAGCCAGCACCGACTCAGTCGCAAACTGCGTCCCGGTCACTTGCATCCCATCGCCAGAGTCACCAGCGAAACGGATAACTACACTCTCCCGCTCCTGCACCTGTTTCGGTAGCGCAGAAGCTACTGGGGTCGTCGCCATTCCTTTTCCTTTCTGTCTTATCCCTTATGAAAGGGGGGTTGTGCAAAGAAATTGTCAGGAACCTAGCGTAGCTGGGTTCCTATTACAAGCACCAAGAATACGGAGCCCCTCACCTTATAAAAATCGTAGAGAAAACGGCATAATGGCCCAGACTCGCTCTTGCCCCCACCACAGGGGAAGGCCGAGGCGCGTACGGGGAAAACGACGCAGGAGTTTTGGCAATTGCCACACGGACGAAGGCCTGGGGAAGCGTTCGACCATAACGGGTTGATCGGCAGCAAAACCAGCTCGGTGTTTGGCCTCGCGCAACGCTTCTTCGAGGCCGCCAATCTCGTCAATCAGTCCGCGCGACCAGGCCTGTCGCCCGCTCCAAACTCGGCCTTGGGCATTGGGTTCAACCGCCTCGATACTTAACGAGCGACAAGAAGCGACTTTGGAGAGGAAGTCTTGATAAAACGCTTGAATCTCAAAATCCAAACGTTCTCGTTCAGCTGGGGAAAACTCATGGTAATCTGAAAAGAGTGCAGCTTTTTTCCCCCGCGTAATAATATCTTTATTCACGCCAACACGTGTATACAGATCACGTAAGACCGCTTTACCAGCGATCACGCCAATGGAACCAGTAATGGTGCCGGCCTCGGCGAACACTTTTCCACCAGCAAGTGCCAGATAATATCCCCCAGAGGCGGCAACATCGCCCATCGATATCACTATTGGTTTTTCTCCACTGGTTTTGACCAGTTCGCGCCACATCAGATCAGACGCTAATCCAGAACCGCCGGGACTGGTGATGCGTACGACAATCGCGGCAATCGACTCATCTTCGCGCGCCTCTTTCACATCGGCAGCAAAAGAGGTCGATCCCACCGCGTGCGTTCCCTCACCACCATCGACGGACTCTCCACGTTTGATCGGACCATCTACTGTGACCACTGCGATCTTTCCATGATCCTCCCGCAGTAATCGTCGTCGGAGCGTCCGTCCGTACTGGCGTTGATAGTCCGCAAGTTCAATCGTTTCGACCTCGCCCAATTGCGCTTCCAGCAGTGTATCGATTTCATCCTCGTACCCAACGTGATCGATCAACCCAGCCGCCAGGGCTTCGCGAGCGAGAAATAACCCATGATCAATCAGTGCGCGCACATCGGCCTTTGCCTTGCGACGGGCGTCGGCAATGTCATCAACAATCTGGCCATAGAGGTCATCAAGCAAGCTATCGAGCATTTCACGATTGGCTGGCGACATCGATTCGTGCGTAAACGGCTCAGCCGCCGACTTGTAGCGGCCAGCACGATGGACTTGTGCCGTCACCCCAAGTTTATCTAGCGCGCCTTTAAAGAACATGGTCTCTGCCGCCAACCCAGTGATCGCCAGATGCCCAGCAGGAGCGAGGAAGATTTTATCGGCGGCACTGGCGAAATAGTATTCACGCATGCCACCTTCGGCAACGTACACCCATACGAGTTTTCCTGCCTGACGTAACGCCAAAAGCGAACGGCGCAGGCTTTGGAGTCGCGCCCATCCCACTTCGAGGTCAGCAATCGTCAGCACGACAGCTTTCACCTGCGGATCTTCTCTCAACCAACGCAACAACGACGTTGCAGAGAAAAAATCAAGGCTCGTACGATGCCACAGATTGGTCAGAGAGAGTCCTGCCTCTTCTGGTAAAGCGCCAGACAGTTCGAGACGAACAACATTGTACGGCTTCGTCCGTCCGAACAAACGCGCAAGGTGATCCTTGCCCCACAAGAAGGCGAGTACGGTACGACGGGTGAGGGATTTGCGTATGGGCATGAACGGTTCGTTCGTTGCTTGCTCTGTCGAGTTGGCCGCACGCAGTCAGGTCTCAAGTGACCTGGACAACGACAACGTCACTCTGAGCGTAGCGAAGAGTCTTACTGACACATTCCTCGCGTTGCTCAGAATGACCATTGTGAGGAGTTACCGCGAAAAAGAGATCAGCTCAAATCTCTTCTTCACCCTACCGACAACTTACGCCGCCACCAACGTCCCCCGTTTTCGACCTCTTGCTTGTGTTGGTCCATCTGCTACCGGTGGCTTTGGTGACAATGCTTTTTCCAGCTGTCTCGTCTTCCAGTCCTGTAACCCTTCACGAATAAAGTCGGGCTGTAATCCGAGCACTTCGCAGACATTGACGAATGAGAACAGCCAACTGCGGTCATCTGACATAAACCACTCCTCAGCATCAGAGCAAAGCAGTCGACCGCGACTTTCCCGCGTTCCCAGATATTTCTGGAAACAATCAACCGCATCTTCCAAGATGGCCAGCATCAAACGACGCTCGCCTTCGCCACATCCTTTTCCACGGGTCCCGGTGAAGAATTGGAGAGGAAGAAGAAAATCCGGCTGGAAAACGCCTGCTCCCCCATCCGCGACACGTTGGTCCTTCATACTGAAGCCTCCTACCCTTTCTGACCAAGGATCACTTCCTTGATCGCCACATCCACCACAACCAACAGCCCTTACGGGCTGGACTCTAGACAACACTACATAGTGTATATCATTCGTTTTGTTCTTTGTAGAGTTCTAGCCAGGTCATTTGAATTTTTTCTAGTTTTCCTTCACTGGATGCTTTTGGGTCATCTGCGAACCCTTCCAGCTCTATTATCCAACGATGTAAGTCAGTAAAACGCACGGTGAGTGGGTCAATCTCAGCGTGAGCTTCGAAAAGTTGTTCAGCAATATCTTCGGGAGTGTCCCAGTAGAGTTTCATATATTCCTCACTTGTTCCCGGGAGCGCGACCGTCTCGGTCGCCTTTTTTGCGGGCGGGACGCCCGCACTCCCAGCAGCTACACCCTTCCCAACTCTCTTCCTCCCAATGCTTCACCAATCGAGGTATCCATAATCCGCTGCGCAAAAGGTGCTGAGGTCGTCCCTAATTCTTCAATCAGGTCACGAGTGCGATTATAGTCCTCGCCCTCTTTCGCTTCTTTGAGAGCCGCCACGACAGCGCGAATCTTCGCTTCTTCGCCAAGCTGAAGAAACGCAGCGTGTTGCTGCAATTGCTTTTCTGTCACATGCAGTAAGGTATCTGCTTCCGTGCGCGCTTCGATGATCAATCTGCGAGTGACATCGTCTTCGGCAAAATCGATCGACTCTTCGAGCAACCGCTCAATTTCTTCATCAGTCAACCCATATGAAGGTTTGACCTCGACTGAACGCTCACGCCCTGTGCGCATATCTAAAGCGGCAACATTGAGGATGCCATTCGCATCGATCATGAACGTCACTTCGATACGCGGCATTCCCGCTGGTTGGGGATCGATCGGCACTTTGAAGCGCGCGAGGCTGCGGCAATCCTGCACCAATTCACGCTCGCCTTGCAGAACGTGTATATCGACCGCGGTCTGGTCATCCACTGCTGTCGTATAGGTTTCTTTCACACTCGTGGGAATCGTCGTATTGCGTTCGATCAGGCGACTCATTACTCCGCCCATCGTCTCAATACCCAGCGAGAGCGGCACCACATCAAGCAGCAACATGTCTTTACGACGTCCGGCAAGTGTATCGGCTTGTACTGCTGCCCCCAACGCAACAACTTCGTCAGGGTTGAGGTCAGTCAGTGGCTTGCGACCAAAGAACTCACCAACACGCCGGCGCACCAACGGCATCCGCGTCGAGCCACCCACCATCACCACTTCATCGATCTCGCGTGGTTCAAGGCCGGCGTCTTTTAATGCTTGTCGGCACGGAGCTAAGGTCCGTGCAACGATATCATCAACCGCAGCTTCTAACTCTTTGCGCGCGAGGGTTCGCGTAATCGACACCTTCTTCTCCGGCACTTCTAAGCGCAGTTGCGTGTCATCGTTGTCAGAGAGGGCTCGCTTTGCTTGTTCGGCCACACGCCGGGCACTACTGGCAACGTGCGGATCATGCTGTACTGCTTCAGGAAGGCCTACCAGAAGAAACCGTTCTGCGATCCGCTGGTCGATATCATCCCCACCCAGTCGCGTATCACCATTGGTCGACAGGACTTCAAAGATTCCGGTGTGCAATCGCAAGATCGAAATGTCGAAGGTGCCGCCACCCAAATCATAGACAGCAATAAGCCCCTCTTCCTTCTTATCAAGGCCGTAGGCAAGCGATGCGGCAGTGGGCTCATTGACTAAGCGCACCACTTCTAGCCCTGCTAATCGACCGGCATCCTTCGTGGCTTGTCGTTGCGAGTCGTTAAAATACGCAGGAACAGTAATCACTACTTTATTGATGGGTTCTTTTAAGTACACTGCTGCGCGATCTCGCAAGGCTCGTAAGATAAAGGCAGACACTTCCGGTGCAGTATAGGGATGGCCTGGCAACGCGAAGCGGACAACACCACCTTCATCAGCAAAACGATAGCGTCGACGGTCTTCCACATTAACATGCTCCATGCCTAATCCCATGAAGCGTTTCACCGATTGAATCGTTGTCAGTGGCTGGTCGGCAAGAAGCGCCTTGGCCTCCTGTCCAACCTCAATCTGGCCGTTGGTAAGAAATGCAACGACCGAGGGAAGCAATGGATCACCGCTAGTAGGATCAGCGATCACACGTGGTGTCTCGCCATCTACAAAAGCAATCAGACTGTTGGTTGTTCCAAGGTCGATACCAACTATGCGTTCCACGAAACCTCACTCTCTTTTTCCACATCACGTAACAAGGTACGCAAATAAGCAATTTCAGATAATAACCGTTTCAGTTGCACAAGTAATTCTTGCGAGCGCGAGGGCTCAGGCCACTGCTCAAGATTCCCAACTAAGGCGGTACGGAGTCGCTGCATTTGTCCATCCAGGTCAGCGCGAATTTCCGTCAGAGTAGCGATATCGACCTCACCGTCACCTGCAGCTCGCGCATCACGGATCTCGGCCAATTTCTCTTGTACCTCGAACACCAAGGCAGCAAGCGTCGGCGGGACACGGTTGTTCTCCTTCCCGAGGGCTTCGCCTTGCATTTCAAGCCAGTATTGACCACGCGTAATCAGATCCCGCAAGGTCCGATACGCGCGATTCAAAAGAACCGTATTTTTCAGACTCGCGTCTTTTTCTTCTGCAGTGCCAGCCTGGTACAGGTCAGGATGAAGACGGCGGCTGAGGTCGTAATACCGCTGAGTCAGCCCAGCTTCATCGATTGCTGGTCGAAGGGGTAAGCCAAAAACAGTGAAATAATCGGTCTGAGGTGGGAGGGGTTGAACGGCAGAGCAGCGCGGGCAGAAGAGTGTGGCGGAATGCTCATGGGCACACCGCCAACACCGCAGAACAGCAACAGTAGTCATGCATCATACAGCGCGGCTTACACCGAGAACGAGCTACCACAGCCACACGAGCGTTTGACGTTAGGGTTTTGTAGTTTGAACCCAGAGTCCATCAGCCCGTCAGCGTAGTCTAGCTCGGTGCCGCGGAGATAAATAAAACTTTTGCGATCAACAATCACTTTAACGTTATCGCGCTCAAAGACTCGGTCACCATCACGTTGGACATCAAGGTCCATCTTGTACGAGAGCCCTGAACACCCCCCGCCAACAACCTTGACCCTCAGCCCCTGTGCGTCTTTTTCCTGTTGAGCCAAGAGTGACTGAATCTTCTTTGCCGCATTCTCACTGATATCAATTGTCGCTTGCGCCATGCTTTTCTTCCTGCAGAAAACGTAAAACGTGATGCGTAACCACCCCACTCTTCCTTATTACGTTTTACTGGGTACGTTTTACGTGTCTTAAAATGGACCTTACAAGTCTACGATAAGATGCAGGCTGAGAGCTGTCAAGGGAACCTGGGGCTTTTGTTTGAAGAGTCTGCTTTGTTTCTATGCTTGAACTCACGCTCTTTCTGAAGCGAATAGCTTGACAACCCTTCGCTCTATCTGAAATAAACCGCTAGATTTCCGTCAAAAGGTCACAACAAGTATGGTGTTCGACATCCTCAAAGACGTAATGACAATGAATTTTTGTATATATACAGTCTTTCTTCCCTTAGCCATTACTGTCATGATGAGTGCGCATTTCTCTTTCGTTGATGTCAGGAGAGTACAAAATGAACCATCACTAAGAAGTATAACTCTTTTTTTCCACAGAAGATTAAGAACCAATCGTCAGGATCCATGGTACGCAAAACCTGCCTCTAGAAGTCCAAAGAAAAGCGTACGGAGATCATGGAAAGATATCGGAAGCGCCACTCAGAATTTCCTCAACGTTTCTCTTGTTTCGTTATTTTCTTCTTGGATCCTTCCAAAGCCTGGCGGTCAAACAAAGCTTGCTGTCATCATGGGGCGAAAGTGCGATAACCAAGCTTCCCTCGACTGTGAGAAGGCGATGCTTACCTTGTCTCTTGTGGTTATTGTGTTTATTTTTCTATTCTGTACTCGAGTTTTTACTTCATCAAACAAAGTGACCTCTTTCCGGCACGTTTTTTTGTTTGGTATTGCTGCATGTTCTCTCGTTTTTCCGCTAGCGTTTCATTTTCTTTTTAGGATCGCTAGCTAGAACGAGAAAAGGTTACTGTGATGAACTTATTTTTTCCTCTTTTTTTTGGTTTCGGCCATTTTCTTCATTGCATCCGTGTCCTTCTTCTTATTCGACTGGCTCTTCTCTCTCTTGCGTAACCGACGGCAGTCTAATCCTCCTGTCGTTACGGAAGATCTCAAGTTTGAGGCGGCGTTCATTGAAGAAGTCTCTCAATGGGACAACCCGTCTCTCGTTGCAACAAGCCACGCTGTTGAGGTAGAACAACTCCTCAACCAGAAAACTGATTTCCATAAGGACTCCCTCTTCAACTTCGTAAATGAGCATGGCCTAAGAAGTGGGTTAAAGCGTAAACTTCAAGATTTCAGGGCGAAAATTGTCGTAATCAAGGCGATGATCGATTTGCCATGTGACACACCACTCAGCACAAAAATCAAAGAGGTAGAGGAAGAAGGATGGTTTTCTGAAAAAGACAGGAGAGAAATGACGGATCAGGTTCGTACCGATTTGTCGGCAATTACCAAGAACCGCTCGCATGAGGGTGATTTGGTTGATCTTCATGTCTGCCTATTAATCTTACGGCAACTTGGCGAACCCGTTCAGGACTTCCGCGAACCTATTTATAATTATATTGTTGCTTGTTACCGAAAAGCATACCAACCCTCATATAATCGTGAATCAAGTTTAGCTTCTTTTGCTCTTGCCCCCAACTCTCCAGACATTTGTTTGACAGCTTGTATATTTGCGGCGCGCCTTGCCGCTACATTAGAAATTGGCAAAGAACTTAACTCCTATTTTGAGAAAATAGAGAGTTTCGTTCTAGCCTGCTGGTCAAAAGAAGAATGTGCTTTTTCTACTCTCCCGAAGGCTCGTCCAAATCTCATTCACACTCATGCTATTCTAAATCTCGATCCAGCAAGAAAAGTAAACGAACACAAATGGTATGTCCCATGAAGGCTTGACACGCTTAGTGGCTATCCTATGGGTATCATGAACTTTGTCTCTTCATGTCGTGCCAAAGAAGGGGGTTATGGTTTTTCTCCAGGATTGGCACCTAACGTTTTCGCCACTCGAGTGGCACAGCAGATCTTGCAGTTATTAAATCAACAAGAATCAAAAAAACAACCAGTTACTGTCTTTGTGAAAAGCTTAAAACGCGATGGGGGATACGCTGGAATCCTGAAACCTGAGTGAAGGATCCTGGAAGTCTGTTTAATGACCAATCCCTCATCCAATTTGTCGGTAATCATATGGTCTACACTACCTAAGCACCGACCGTAAAAACCGTCCCGTATGCGAACGTTCCACCTGCGCAATCTCTTCCGGTGTTCCGACCGCAACAATCTCTCCGCCTTCTATACCGCCTTCGGGGCCAAGATCAATGACGTAGTCGGCCGTCTTAATCACTTCGAGATTATGCTCGATGACAATGACCGTATGCCCGCCTTCGACCAACATTTGCAGAACATGCAGTAAACGATGAATATCAGCAAAATGGAGACCTGTGGTTGGTTCGTCGAGGATATACAGCGTGTGACCAGATGCTTTACGGCTCAGTTCCTTGGCCAGCTTGAGACGCTGCGCTTCTCCGCCAGAAAGCGTTGGCGCTGGCTGTCCTAAGCGGAGATATTCCAAGCCGACATCACGCAGAGTTTCGAGTTTAGGGCGCAGCAGCGGAACGTCACCACCAAAAGCCAGCGCTTCAGCAACTGACAGGCTGAGCACCTCAGCAATATTTTTTCCCCGGAAGCGCACTTCTAAGGTTTCGCGGTTGTAGCGAGTACTGTGACAGACATCACACTCAACATATAAATCTGGCAGCAGATGCATTTCGACTGCAACGACCCCGTCACCTTCACAAGCTTCGCACCGACCACCTTTCACGTTGAAGGAGAACCGTTCTGGTCCATAGCCGCGCACCCGCGCTTCAGGCAATTGCGCAAAGAGGTCGCGTATTGGATTGAGCAAGCCAAGATAAGTTGCAACATTGGAATTCGGCGTGCGACTAATCGGAGCTTGATCGACGCGAATGACACTCTTCAGTTGCTGCCAGCCTGACAGTTTGACGCCCTTTTCGCCTTCCTGCCTTTTGTTCAATAGAATTGTCACCTGTGGGTACAGCACATCCATCACCAGCGAGCTTTTTCCTGAACCTGAGACACCGGTCACACAGGTAAGCGTACCAAGCGGGAATTGAGCGGTAACGTTCTTGAGGTTATGCAGCGTCACATCAGCAAGCGTGAGCCACTGTTGCGCGGCTCGTCGCTGTTTTAGGAGAGGGATTTTCGTCTCCCCACGAAGATAACTACCTGTAATTGACGCAGGCGAGGCTATCACTTCCTGTGGTGTTCCGACAGCCAAGAGTTCACCACCTTGCGCTCCAGCGCCTGGACCAAGATCGAGCAGATAATCAGCCGCCAAGATCGTTTCAGGATCATGCTCTACGACAACGAGCGAGTTCCCTTGATCGCGCAATTCCCGTAACGCACTCAGCAAACGCTCAGTGTCACGTTGATGGAGCCCAATCGACGGTTCATCGAGCACATACAAAACGCCAGAGAGCCCACCTCCGATTTGCGTTGCGAGTCGCACCCGTTGTACTTCTCCACCGGAAAGAGTGTTTGCGGGGCGATCAAGGGAAAGATAGTTCAAACCAATATTCAGGAGAAATTGCAGGCGTAGCTCAATCGCTTGACGTAAGGGCTGGGCAATCAGGGTCTGTTGGTCGCTGAGCGACAACGCAGCAAAAAACTGCTGCGCCTCGACGATTGACATCTGCAGCACTTGGGTAATGTCTCGCTCAGCGAGGCGAATGCCCTGCACCTCCGATCGCAGCCGTGTCCCGTGACACGCAGCGCATGAAGTGATTTCTCCTCCCTCCTCTTCACTTGTAGCAGCGCCCCTTGCCTTCTTAGGCTTTTGTTTCACCACCTGTGTCCCCAGTCCATCACACTCCGCACATGTGCCCTGCGGGCTATTAGGAGAGAAGAAGGCTGGGGTCAGTTCAGGATAGGAAAACCCACACGCTGCGCAGACCAAGCGCTGAGTAAACAACAATTCCTCATGCTCGCCAACGAGAATTTTCACCACATCTTTGCCATGACGTAGCGCGGTTTCGAGCGAGTCCGCCAAACGCTGGGCAATACCGCTTCTCACGATCAAGCGGTCAATGACAATCTCGAATTCACTCGGTGGTTTTCGCGGCAACGATGCTTCTTCTGCCAGTTCGTACTGGGTCTCCCCCACACGGACACGGACAAACCCCGCCTGTCGCAACTCACGCACAGTCGCAACAAAGTTTTTCGCCTCAGTCAGTCGAATCGGCGCCAGTACATGCAAACGCGAACCTTCAGGGAGACTGGCAATCCGATCGACAATTTGCGGCACGCTATGGTGGGCAATAATTCGTCCACACTGCAAGCAGTATGGTGTACCAACGCGCGCATAGAGAACTCGCAAATAATCGGCGATCTCGGTTACCGTCGCAACAGTCGAACGCGGCGATGTCGTCGCACTGCGTTGTTCGATGGCAATCGCTGGAGAGAGACCTTCGATAGCGTCGACATCTGGTTTTGCCCGTTGGTCAAGAAACTGTCGCGCGTAGGCGGAAAGCGACTCGACATAGCGTCGCCGCCCTTCGGCATAGAGCGTATCGAACGCAAGCGACGACTTCCCCGAACCTGAGACTCCGGTAATCACCACGAGTTTGTTACGCGGGATCTCAACCGAGATATTTTTCAGATTATGTTCGCGGGCACCGCGAATACGTATTGCGTCCACAGTACTCAGCGAAACTTCGGCATTACTTTCTCAGCAAAGCGGCGCAATGACGCCCACACTTCTTCTCGTGGCAAACCACCAAGATCGGAGTAGACCCAGTAATGGGTGTTGCCGACGGCTTCTTTGGCTTGCGCCACACGATCGATGCATTCTTCGGCATCGCCACAAATCGCCAGGGTCTGACGTGCTTTGTCGAAATCAACCTTTTCTAAAAATGTCTTCACCCCAGCAAAGGCTTTGAACTGTTTGTTTTGCTGGTAGTCTTTCTCTTCCACTAAGGTGGAAACGAAGTGGAAATAGCGCAGGTAGTGCTTGGCCCACACCTCTTTCGCTTGCGCGGAAGAGGTCCCTACATAGCAGTGATTCCCAGTAGAAGTGGACATCTGCGCAGGATCGAATCCAGCAGCTTGCAACCGCTCGCGATAGAGTTTGACAAACGGAGTGAACGTCTTGATCGGCGCGAATACCGAAGCCAACAGGATGTTATAGCCATGCGCCGCTGCAAGTTCGTATGACTCAGGTGTTGGTCCCGCGCCAATCCAAATCGGTGGGCGAGGACGCTGTACTGGGCGAGGTAAAACGGACACATTCGATAGTCGTCGATACTGGCCTTCGTAAGAGATCGAGTCTTGCGACCATGCTTTATCAATAATCTCGATACCTTCGGCAAAACGTTCTCGACTGTCATCCATCGAACGCTCGAAACCGTCATAGCTAGTCTTCTGAAAACCGCGACTGACACCGAAGTCGAGCCGCCCGTCACTCAACACATCGACCATCGCATAATCTTCAGCTAAACGCACAGGATCATGTAACGGCAGCAGGGCAACCGCCGTACCGAGCCGCAGACGCTTGGTTCGTTGGGCCACTGCGGCAGCAAACACCTGTGGCGATGGGCATAAGTAGTTACAGAAATGATGCTCGCCCATCCACACCGAGTCAAAGCCGAGGTCTTCGGCGTACGCGATTTCATCCAATAGAAAGCGGTAATATTCTTGGGGTGAGCAATCCTCGGGGTAGTAATCGAACAGGGTGAGCAGACCAAAATTCATACAGTTGCTCCTACGAACAAGGATACCTAGCCCCTAGAGTGAATCGAGAGTTTTGTCAAGGAAAGCGCCAAGAATACAAAATGAAAAAGGAAGAATTAAAAATGCAGAAAGGGGCCACGGAAAAAGAGAGCAGTACTTTTCCCTTTTCCAATTCTTCATTCTTCATTTTTAATTTTTCATTGGTTCTTTCCGCCACCGCAGCACCGGATGCCGTGCAGCGCGGGTTTCGTCGAGGCGGCTGACGGGAGTGAGTAACGGCGCGTTCTTGAGTGTATCAGGGTTGTCTTTGATCTCTTGCGCAATGGCGAGCAGTGCGTCAGCAAATTCATCGAGTGCTTCTTTGCTCTCAGTCTCGGTCGGCTCAATCATCAACGCACCACTCACAACCAGTGGGAAATAGATCGTGGGCGCATAGAAGCCATAGTCGAGGAGACGTTTGGCGATATCTAGCGTCTTCACCCCCGAGTGCGTAAATGAACGGTCAGAGAACACGCATTCATGCATACACGGCGTCGCTTCGGCAATGGTGAATTCGTGTTCGAGGCGTTTACGCAGATAATTCGCATTGAGCACAGCCATGTGCGTTGCCTGAGTCAGTCCATCGCTTCCCATGGCCAGGATGTACGCATAGGCACGAACGAGAATACCAAAGTTGCCGTAGAATGACCGAACCTTGCCAATCGATCGAGGAAAGTCATTGCTCCATCGATACTGCCCACGTTCTTTCACCACCCGTGGATTTGGCAAGTATGGTTCCAGAATCTTTTTGACCCCGACAGGACCAGCCCCAGGTCCACCACCGCCATGTGGCGTGGAGAACGTTTTGTGCAGATTAAACTGGATAACATCTGCGCCCATATGACCGGGTTTCGCTACACCCATGAGCGCATTCAGGTTGGCGCCGTCCATGTACACCAATGCGCCCCGCGCATGCAGCACTTCACAAGTCTGCACGATCTCGCGCTCAAACAAGCCGAGTGTATTCGGATTTGTCACCATCAGTGCTGCAACTTCATCATCAACATGCTTCGCGACAGTCGCTGCTTCAAGCATGCCACCTACCCCAGTCGGAACTTCTGTCACTGTATAGCCACACAATGCGGCTGAGGCTGGATTCGTACCGTGCGCACTCCCAGGAATGAGGACTTTCTTGCGTGGTCGCCCCTGCTCGACATGATGTGCGCGGATTAACTTCATACCCGTCAGTTCACCCTGGGCACCGGCTGCAGGCTGCAGACTTATCGCATCCATACCACTGACTTCGGCAAGGCGGTGCTGAAGATCGTACAGCAAGGCAAGCGCTCCCTGGGCGAACTCATCTGGCACCAAAGGATGGAGTTGGGCCAATCCAGCGAACCGTGCGACTAACTCATTGACGATAGGGTTATATTTCATGGTGCACGAGCCCAGCGGGTACAGCGTCGTCGCCGCGCTCAGATTCCACTGCGACAAGCGCGTAAAATGGCGAACGATTTCACCTTCACTGACTTCAGGAAAATCCGCAAGCGCGGTACGGCACAGATCAACAGGAACATCCTGTAAGAGTTGCCTTTCTGGCAGGTCGTCTTCTGGCAATGAGTAACCGACACGGCCTGGTGAGCTACGTTCGAAGATGAGAGATTCGTCCAGTAATGTTCTTTTTTTCATTGCTGTTGTCACAAATTGCACGTCATCCGTAATTCGTAAGAGGGGACGAGAGGCGGTTACGTATTACGTTTTACGCATTACGTTTCAGTTCATCTGCTAACTGTTCAATCTCACCACGAGTATGCATCTCCGTCACGCACAATAGCAAACAGTCTTTCAATTCAGGGTACCAATCTTCAAGCACCACTCCGGCAACAATCCCTTGCCCCTGTAATCGCTGCCATGTGGCACGCGCATTCGGCACGTTCACCACGAATTCGTTAAAGAAGGGTGCAGAGAATTGCTGTTGGTAATTGGCGGTTTGCGTCAACAAGTCGCACGCATAGTGGCTTTTCTTGACATTCCGTTCGGCAAGCTCTCGCAGTCCCTGTTTTCCCATGAGACAGAGATAGACAGTTGCTGCCAACGAGCAGAGCCCCTGGTTCGTACAAATGTTGGAAGTCGCTTTCTCGCGACGAATATGTTGTTCACGCGTGGAGAGTGTCAAGACAAAACCGCGGCGCCCATCATGATCGACGGTTTCACCGGCCAGGCGTCCCGGCATACTCCGCAAGAAACGTTCACGACACGCAAAGAGTCCGACCCCAGGGCCACCATATGACACCGGAATGCCGAAGCTCTGCCCTTCGGCGACAGCAATATCGACGTCCAGTTCACCTGGAGATTTGAGCAATCCTAACGCAAGCGCCTCAGCAGTTGACGTTGCCATCAGTGCGCCAGCTTTATGGGCCGCCTCACTAATAGCGGCAACATCTTCAACCACACCAAACACATTGGGATAGCCGACAAGGACACCACAGACGGTGTTATCTAAATGGCGTGACAATTGAGAGAGATCCACCCGTCCATCTGCTCCCCACGGGATCTCGACAATCTGTAAGCCAGATACGCCATCAAGATAGGTCTGAATCACTTGCCGATATTGCGGATGGAGCGAGCGCGCCACGAGCACTGTCGTCCGTTGTGGCAGCAGGCGTTTGGTCATCAACACAGCTTCTGCAGTCGCCGACGCACCATCATACATACTGGCATTGGCAACGTCTAAACCGAACAACATCGCAACCAGTGACTGAAACTCGAAAATCGTCTGTAGCGTTCCCTGGCTCACTTCAGGTTGGTAGGGCGTATAGGCAGTGGCGAATTCAGAACGTTGAATGATCTGGTCGACCACTACAGGAACGAAGTGCGGGTAGGCTCCTGCTCCAAGAAACGCGACGGTCTCGGGACTGACACGGTTTGTCGCTGCCAGTTCCGTTAAGCGAGATCGCACTCCGGCTTCAGATAAGCCAAGCGGCAAATCGATCGCTGCTTGTGAACGGAGAGCTTCAGGCAGGTGCGCAAATAAGTCAGCAACTGAGCCCGCACCGATTGTTGCCAGCATGAACGCAATATCACTGTCAGTATGGGGAATGTAACGCATAAATAAAGTCGAAGAGTCCGGGAGTCTAAAAAGTCTGGGAGTTTGTCTAATGAAATTTGAGGAGAACTCGCCCGTCATGCCCGCGAAGGCGGGCATCCAGGAACTTCAAGTCAAGGCTAGAGGTTAATTATCCTAGATTCCCGCTTTCGCGGGAATGACGGTCCTCAGGTTATCCATACTTTCCTGGTTAATCACTACGCTTCCGCAACAAATTTTTCATATGCCGCGGCATCCATCAGTTCGTTCACTTCTTGCGGATTGCTCAGACGTAAGCGCACCACCCACGCCTTGCCATAGGGATCTGCATTGACAGTTTCTGGAGCGTTGGGGAGATCTGCATTTATTTCGGTCACGGTTCCGCCCACTGGAGCGTAGATGTCAGACACCGCTTTCACCGACTCGATAACCCCTAACGTATCAGCTTTGTTGAGGGCTTTGCCAACCGCAGGCAACTCGACATAGACCACATCACCGAGTTGCTCCTGCGCATAATCCGTAATGCCAATGGTCGCAATATCACCGTCTACCGCAACCCACTCATGTTCCTGCGAGTATCGCAGCCCTTTGGGGAATTCCATAGCCACCTCCGTCTACTCATCCCTTGCGATAAAATGGTCGTGTTACGATATGCGCTCGTACCTGTCGACCACGGATCTCCACTGTTAGTGACGTTCCCACCGCAGCGCCCGCAGGAGGAACGTACCCTAGCGCAATGCCAACGCCAAGCGAGGGGGACTGTGTCCCGCTCGTCACTACCCCAACGCGCTGGCCATCGTGCCACAACGAGTACCCATGTCGAGGAATACCAGCTTCATCCATGCTCAAACCAACAAATTGTTTGCCTATTCCCGTCGACTGTTGCTGCGACAGCGCGTCCCGTCCGAGAAACGCAGGTTTTTCAAACCTGACAAGTCGCTGTAGCCCTGCTTCTAAAGGAGTCGTTTGCGCATCGATATCATTGCCGTACAACATATACGCGGCTTCGAGGCGCAATGTGTCTCGCGCACCCAAGCCAATCGGCAAAAGACCGTCAGACTGGCCCGCTTCCAGACACGCGTTCCATACTTTCACGGCTTGGTCAGCAGCAACAAACAACTCAAATCCGTCTTCTCCAGTGTAACCAGTGCGCGCAACCAGAGCCTGCACTCCGGCGACTTCTCCCATTGCAAACCAATAGCGTTTGATCTGTGCCAGATTGAGCGAAGTCAAGCGTTGCACGATCGCGACAGCCATTGGTCCCTGGACAGCAATAAGAGCATATTCGTCACTGTGATCAACCATCACCGCCTTGAGGCGATTATGTTCTGTCATCCACGCAAAGTCTTTGTCGATATTGGCAGCGTTCACGCAAACAAAGAAGCGATCTTCAGCCTGGCGATAAATGATAATGTCATCGACAATGCCACCGTCAGGATAACACATCAGCGCGTATTGCGCTTGGCCCAGTTGGACACGAGCAACATCTGTCACAACCAGTTCTTGCAACGCCTCAAGTGCATGAGGCCCACTGACCTCAATCTCACCCATATGGCTCAGATCAAACAGACCAGCCTTGGTCCGTACAGCGTGATGCTCGGCAAGGATGCCACTGTATTGCACCGGCATATCCCAGCCGCCGAACTCGATCACGCGAGCCCCAAGAGATCGATGAGTATCGTAGAGAGGAGTGCGTTTGGGCATACAAACCTCAGAGTAGCCAGTAGTCGGTAGCCAGTAGCCAGCATAAAATAGTGCTCATGATCAATGCTCCTTCCTCTACTCTGCCTACGGATGCCCTTCTTTTCCTACTGACTACTGTGAATGCTGACTACTTATTCTCTCCGTGGCCTTCAACGTATTCGCGAGTAACATCGCAACGGTCATCGGTCCAACTCCACCAGGAACGGGCGTGATAAACGAGGCACGTTCTTTCGCCACAGTAAATTCCACGTCCCCTCTGAGTTTATTGTCAGTCATACGCGAGATTCCTACATCAATCACCACCGCCCCTGGCTTGATCCAATCTCCCTTGATCGCCTCCGGTTGTCCGATCGCGGCAACGACGACATCAGCAGCTCGCACTTCCCCAGCAAGATCGACAGTTTTTGAGTGGCAACAGGTCACTGTCGCATTTTGTTCAAGGAGCATCAGTGCCACAGGCTTGCCGACCAACATACTGCGCCCAATGACAATAGCTTTTTTTCCCGTCAGTGACATACCCGTATGTTCAATGAGCCGCATTACTCCGAGTGGTGTACAGGGACGTAACGCATCTTCCCCTAACACCAGTCGCCCTTGATTGAACGGGTGGAGGCCATCAACATCTTTCTCCGGAGCCAGCGCCAAAATGAGAGCCCGCTGATCCAAATGTGCAGGCAACGGCAACTGCACTAAAATACCGTGCACGTCGCGACATTGGTTCAATTCATTGATGAGTTGTAGCACTTCCTTCGCTGCGGTTGAGGCAGGAAGTCGATGTGGACAAGAACGAATGCCAACTTCCTGGCATGCCTTTTCCTTTGTACTGACGTATACACGCGAGGCTGGATCATCACCGACCAACACGGTCGCTAAGCCTGGGACATATCCATGTCGGTCAAGAAACTGCGCAACTCCAACTTTAACAGTTTGCCGTACGGTCTGTGCTACCGCTTTTCCATCGAGGAGGGTTCCGGTGGTTTCAGTCATAATCTAATCAAGATACGCAATTCGCTTCCTCACTGCAAAGGGAACTATTATAATAACAAATATGCGCATCGGAATTCCAAAAGAAATCAAAGCTGAAGAAACTCGCGTAGCGATCACTCCCAGTGGCGTTGCCGCACTAGCCACGCACGGTCATCACGTGTTGATCGAACACAACGCTGGGCATGGCAGTAGTATCCCGGATGATCTTTATCAGACTGCCGGAGCCACGATCCTCCCCACCGCCAAAGAGGTGTGGGAACAAGCCGACATGGTACTGAAAGTCAAAGAACCACTCCCAGCGGAGTATCCGCTGCTGCGTCCTAGACTGATCGTCTTTACCTATCTTCATCTTGCTGCGGATGAAACGCTCACCCGTACGCTATTGGAGAAACGCGTCACCGGAGTAGCGTACGAAACGATCCAACTCGACGATGGTTCCTTACCCTTGCTCGCGCCAATGAGTGAAGTCGCCGGGCGTTTGGCGATTCAAGTAGGAGCGTGGAGCCTCCAAGCTACGAACGGAGGCCGTGGCGTGTTGCTCAGCGGAGCGGCGGGAGTCAAACCTGCACATGTAGTGATTATTGGGGCAGGTATTGCTGGAACGAGTACATGTCAGGTCGCGGTAGGGATTGGCGCTCGGGTCAGCATTCTTGATGTTAACCCGGCTCGCCTACGGTATGTTCATGATATTCTTGGTGGACATGTCACGACGGTGATGTCAAACCGTGCAAACATTGAGGAAGAAGCCCTCTCTGCCGACTTGGTCATCAGTTCGATTTTAGTTCCCGGTGCCCGTGCCCCAAAGCTTCTCTCTCGCACGCTCTTTCGCGGGATGAAACCCGGTGCGGCATTCGTTGATATTTCGATCGATCAAGGCGGAAGTGCAGAAACCTCGCGTCCCACTGCACACCATAATCCTATCTATATAGACGAAGGTGTGGTGCACTATTGCGTTACCAACATGCCGGCGATCGTACCACATACTTCCACGTATGCGTTGACCAATGTGACGCTGTCGTACGCATTGGAATTAGCCGATAAGGGAGTGTCAGCGTTGCAACCCAATGCTGCATTGCGGCGGGGGTTGAATACGATTCAAGGGCAAGTTGCGCATCCTGGGGTAGCAACGGCGTTCAATTTGCCGTGTGTAGCTGGCAATGAGCTGACAGCGGTGCTCAAGAAGTAACACGTAGGGGCGCAGCATGCTGCGCCCCTGCTTACGTCACACCTTCTGCGCCCGCTCAACAATAGCAGTGGTCCGTTTAATCCACTCCAGTCCTTTGCCATTGGCGATCTCTGTCGCCATCGGCTGAGAGAACATCACAAGTCGTGTTGCTCCCGCATCGCGATACTGTTTCAGCTTCTCCTCCGACAAATTGCCGTTTTCGGCATCGACAAAGGGGGAGATTTGCCAGCTGTCGGAATTGCGTCCGGCCTCACGTGCCAATTTTCTTGCCGGATCGACGTACACATTTTTCAGTGTCACCGGGCTGTCCACGAGTGGACACAAGCCATCACCAAAACGAGCAATGCGTTCCGCCGCTTTCGGTCCATGCGCACCGAGCAACACAGGCGGACCAGATTTCTGCATCGGCTTCGGTTCACAATGCACCGCTGGGAACCGGACCAGTTCTCCTTCATACTTCGGTTCAGCCTGCGTCCAACAGACCCGCATCGCCTCGACCGTTTCACGTAATCGTTTCCACCGCACCCGGAAGCTCGTGCCCATTACTTCTGTTTCTTCTTTCAACCAGCCGGCACCGACGCCAAGCAACGTCCGCCCACCAGAATAACAATCCAAACTGGCAATCACTTTGGCTGTCATCAACGGTTCACGCTCAGGCAGCAAACAGATGCCGGTTGCGAGCTTGATTTTTTTCGTCGCAGTCGCAGCGACCGTCAGCGCAATAAACGGATCATGCCACCGATTGTAATGCTCTGGCAGTTGGCCACCGCCAGGCACGGAGGTTTTGTAGCCAAACGGAATCACAGGATGTTCAGGAATCCAGATCGAATCAAACCCGTTCGCTTCAACTTGACGGGCGATTTCTGCTAAATCGCCCGTCGTTGCCGTTGCCGGAATCAAAATACCTACATTCATGAGTGGTCCTCCTTTTGTGAACTATGCTCTCGTCTTTGCGCTTCTTCCAACAATGGTTGCATCCATGCCGTTTTGAGCGCCGTGAAACATCTCCCTTCCGCGCTGGAGAAAAGATTCTTCGCCTCGCTCAGAATGACAACGTGCAACGGCTGTTATTATTCGAATAGGCTTTTAATGCAAACCACCGGCGACAGCAAGCAAAGCAACGTTTCATTGACAGACACGTGCCACGAACGATAGGTTCAGCCAATGCCAACATCACCTGAATCAGACGCCGCAGGGGAAGGGCGTCGCCTCCCGTACGCGCTGCGCGCGCTTCGTCATCGCAATTTTTGTCTCTTTTTTGCTGGACAACTCGTTTCTCGCACTGGCTACTGGATGCAAGGCATGGCGCAAGGATGGCTTGTCTATCGCTTGTCACAGTCCTCGCTCATGCTCGGTCTCGTCGCGTTCGCCGGACAGATTCCCGCTGTTGTGCTGGGGCCCTTTGGTGGCGTCGTCGCCGATCGTTTTAGTCGCTACAAAATTTGTCTCTACACACAAATCCTCTTCATGGTCCAAGCGTTTATCCTCGGCGCGTTAACCTCACACCAGCTCATCACCGTGTGGCAAGTGTTCCTCCTGGCGCTGGTAGCGGGGACTTTACAGACATTTGAAATGCCAGCACGGCAAGCCTTCCTGCAAGAAATTGTTGGTAAAGACGATTTAACCAGTGCGATTGCGCTCAACTCAGCCTTAGTCAATGTCGCCCGTATTATTGGTCCGGCGATCGCCGGGTTGCTGGTCGCCAAATTTGACGAAGGGATGTGCTTCACCGTCAATGGCATTTGCTATCTCGCTATCATTGGCGGGTTCATGGCCATGCAGGTGCCATCAAGCACAGCTCGCGCAATGACGTCATCGGTCTCTAGCTTCATTCGTGAAGGCATGTCGTACGCGTTTCACACGCCAGCCATCCGCCTGCTGTTAACGCTTATTGGCCTCATCAGCTTGCTCAGTACGCCGTACACCGTGCTGATGCCGATTTTCGCCAAGGATGTTCTTCATGGTGGGCCAGATGCAATGGGTCTCCTATTAGGTGCAGCCGGAGCAGGCGCAGTTGTAGGCGTCATGTTTCTTGCGCGGCAACGGAACACCGAAGAGATGGGGCGCTTCATTACTTTCGCGTTGATTCGCTTTGGTATCGGTATGATTTTGTTCTCGCTCTCTCGTAACTTCTGGCTCTCCATGCTGCTGTTGCCGCTGATTGGTTCTGGCTTCATGGTGCCGATGGCGGCAGCGAACACAATGTTACAAACGCTCACACCCAATCGTCTACGCGGACGCGTGATGAGTTTGTTCCTGATGATGTTCATGGGCACGCCACCGTTGGCGAGTTTGCTGGCAGGCTGGCTCACCCATCATATCGGCGCGCCAATGACTGTCGGTTTGACTGGTGTCGGGTGCCTCTTTGCTGCGCTGTGGTTTTGGTTGCGCGTGCCGGTATTACTAGAGATGAGGGAAGAAACAGAGAGTGAAGGTGCGGAGCAGCCGGCAAAGGTCTAAAAATCCGACGTCCAAATTTTCGCCACGTCAATCTCAAGACCCGGCAGTTCGGGACCTCCCAAGATCGTCGCAGGATTTTCCAAGCACTCGACCGCTTTGCCGGGTCGATAAACGTAGACGCGTCGATTCGGTGCATCGAACAACCATCCCAACTGCGCTCCATTATCCACGTATTCTTGCATTTTGTTTTGCAACGTCCGCAAATGGTCAGAAGCAGAGCGCAGCTCAATGACAAAGTCAGGGCAAAGAGGAAGAAACCGCTGCTTTTGTCCCGGCGTGAGTGTGACAAGTCGTGAGCGCTTTACCCATGCGACATCAGGCGAGCGAATCGCTCCATTCGGCAGAGTGAAGCCGGTGGAAGAGTCAGTCGCGACTCCAGTCCCCTCTTGTAGCGCCCACATTGTGACGAAGGCAGTGAGGCGAGAGTTATACGTGCCAGTTTCCCATCCGGTTGGTGGCATGATTTGCACCTCTCCGTCCGCAGTCCGTTCGATCCGCCATTCGCGATTGGTTCGACAGAAATCGAAAAAAAGTTCGTCGTTCATATCGAGCGTTGGCCGCGTGTGTAAAATCATCGGCTGCATCCCACTCTCATCAGATTGAGCTGTTGTCATATCAACCTCCAACTTAGAGACTTAACCAGTGTGCGGGACACAGAAGGGAAGTGCAACTCCGGCACGCTTAGACACAGACATAGTCGGGCGAGCCATGACCCACCCGACTCCAGTTTATTGACAGACTTGGATATTGTTCGGCATATTGACCGGGCCATACCAATTCCGAAATCCGAGCGTCTGTCTGATCATGGCTCGACCTTCTTACCACTCGTAGTACTCTGGCGGAGAAAGAAGCTGACCTTTCCTTCGATCAACAGCGACAGTCGGAAGAAGCAGACGCCCGTCTGCTAACTGCCACTCCCATCGCACTGACTCGGCTCGCTGAAATCGCTCCCATGCCGGAACTCCGCCAACGCGCGAACGCCTCACCTTCACACTGGTGGTATTTGGATTTGCTTCAGCAGAGCGCTCGCTCACTATCAACGTGAAGTGCGCAAAAGGTAGGCCGGAATAAGCAAAGCGTTTCCGGCGCAGTCACTAAATTTGCTGGGAACAGCCTGCAGCCTTACCTCAGACTACGCTTGAGAAAAAGTACAATGACTTCACGAGATACGTATTACCCAACCCACAAGACGATCCATCACTTCCACCTCTCCCCCTACTGTTTTTCGTACACGTACACTCCACTCCCTGCTTTAACAGCATAGAGCCTATTCGGATTCTGTGGATCAATTTTCAAGTCATCCGCATCAAAAAGTCTATTGCCTAAAGAGGTAAAATTCTCCCCACCATCTGTGCTGATAAAGACTCTATTTTTCTCCAGCAATTCAAAAACTGAGAGCCTCCATCCTTCGCTGGAATGACGGCAGGACTAGTGCTTCTTGCTCGACTCACGTATTTTTTTCCTATGCCTACTTCGCGAGAAGCATTTTTTCGCTATGTCTGCCAAACCTCCCCCGAACCAATGGGTATCGAAGTCGCCCGTGCGCACGGCTGTGTGGTCGTCGATAAAAATGGCACGGAGTATCTCGATTTTCTCTCTGGCATCGGTGTCGCCAGTATCGGCCATACGCATCCGGCAGTTATAAACGCGATCAAGGAACAGGCCGAGCGTTACCTGCATGCGATGGTCTATGGCGAGTACGTGCAGGAACCACAAGTGCGACTTGCACAACGATTGGCTGAGGTCGCTCCATCGCCACTGTCTGTGACCTATTTCACCAACAGTGGCACTGAAGCCATCGAAGGGGCACTGAAAACTGCGCGCAAATATACTGGCCGCTCAGGTTTCGTCAGTTTCTTTGGTAGCTTTCATGGTGATACGTTCGGCTCGTTATCCGTCGGTGGCAACCCACTCTACCGTGAGCCGTTTGAGCCGCTTCTGCCAGACGTCACGTTTCTACCATTTAACGTCACAACTGCACTCGATAGCATTGATGAGACGATTGCCGCAGTGCTTATCGAGCCAATTCAAGGTGAAGGTGGCGTGCGCATTCCTGATGACGACTTTCTTCCTACCCTCCGGCGTCGTTGTGATGACGTCGGCGCACTCCTGATCTTCGACGAAGTGATCACTGGCTTCAGTCGCACCGGAAAAATGTTCGCGGCTGAGCATTGGCAAATAACGCCAGATATTATGGTATTGGCAAAGGCCCTCGGCGGCGGCATGCCGCTTGGCGCTTTTATGAGCACGCCTGAAATTATGGCCACCCTCTCCACTGATCCTCCACTCGCTCATGTCACAACTTTTGGCGGTCACCCGGTGTGCTGTGCCGCCGGTCTCGCGTCGTTGAACTTTATGTTAGAGACGAATCTTCCGCAGCGAGCGCAGGAAAAAGGACAAGAACTACTGTCTCAGCTTCGCTCGCTCGTCGGGCACGGGGAGTTCACCAATGTTCGTGGTCGCGGATTAATGATCGGCATGGACTTCGCCTCACCAGAAGCCACCAAACACTTTGTTCAGCATTGTTTCGCTGCGGGTCTCATTCTAGGATGGACATTGCACCGCGATACGGTTGTCCGTCTCGCACCACCGCTGATTATTTCGACGAGTGAAATTGACCAAGCGATTGCGATTATGCACGATGCTCTTCATTAAACAGTCTCAAGGAGACACGCATGGCAGAGAACAAAACGACGCCGATTACTCCAGAGGTATTCTTCAGCGAGAAAATCGCGCCGCAGTTTCGTCGCCGTATCGATGATCTGCAACGACAAATCCTCACCATTCAGCAACAAATTCAGGAACGACAAACCGCGCAGGGCACAGTTCGCATCGTCGTCGAAGGTGACGGGGGCGGCACCTGGTGTCTCAATGTGAAGAGCGGGGAAATGCGCGCCGAGCAAGAGGCCGCGTTTCCGCCAGTGATGACCGTGTACCAATCACGTGCCTACTTCGATTGGGCGGCATCGTTAGCAACGGATTCTGGTCTGTTCGGTCCTGGAGGCAAAAACAATCAAGGTGAACTGACCAAATCACGCTTCGAGCGCTTACAGAAACTCAAAGGGCTGTTGCAGTTCACCTTCACCAACATCCCTGAAGGCGGCGAGCATAGTTTTCTTATTCATTTTGGTGACGGCGAGCACCCCGAGAAACCACAAACAGTGATGTCAATGAAAGCCGAAGATGCGCAAAAGATGGCCCGTGGCGAGATCAATCCACAGATGGCTTTCATGGGCGGGATTATCAAAGTTACGGGTGATATGGCGCTCGCGATGCAATTTGGTGCGGCGATGATGTGATCCTCTTGGCGAAACCTGGAAAGGCCGATGTGTGCCATTGCTAAACCCAAACTTTAGGAATGGCACACATCAGACAGGATTTACAAAAGCGCCCCCTCTCCACCTCACTGCAGTTGGTAGTTAGCAGTGTACGTCGTATCGGTCTCTGGCGTCGTAATGGTATGCGTTGCCGCACCACCATCGGACCAGCCGGTGAATATATACGTCAGCCCATTGATCGTCTGTGTGAGGGGTGCACTTAACGTATGCTCGTGCCCAACCACTGCAAGCACTGCGTGTGGCACCGTCACCGGAGTCCCACCAAGCGTCAGCTGTAGCCCCGGTACGTTCGTGGCCAAGCTTATCAACGCGGTACGCGGATAAACATCGCTATACGTCGTAAACGTCAAATCATCGGAATCTCTCACGGTCAAGATTATCCGATACCACACGTTCGCTGAGGCTTCCTCATTGGTCGGCGGGGTGAATGACCCACTGACAATGCCGCTCACCGGCGGATCGGCAGGGTGAACATGCTCACCAGTGTCGTCGTGATGGAAATCCACATCCCAGGTAAAAGCTGACGGCGGTAATACGCCATCTTCGGGGTCTGACGCCTGCCCAGAGAAATTCACTGGTTGCCCAGCCGTATACAACGTCCCAAGTGCAGGCAGCACAATGGAAGCTGATGGCGCCTGTCCGATCACAGTGAGTGTGGCAGCATTGCTGGTGGCAGTCCCAAATGCATTCGTCACGCGACAACGGAAGGTTGCGCCATTGTCAGCCAGGATAGCACTGGGCGTGAGATACGAGGCTGTCGTCGCCCCCGGAATATCACTACCGTTTTTCTGCCACTGATAGGTCAATGGAGGTGTGCCCAACGCACTAACCGTAAAGGTGGCCGCCTGTCCTATCCCGACACGCCCATTCGCCGGGTGTAACGTAATGCTGGGCGGTTGGTTGGTCGGTTGATACACGGTGCGCAGAAGTGCACCACCATCGTAATAATTCGCGTCGAGGACATAGAGCGCTCCGTCAGGTCCAAAGTCTAGATCGACGATGCGCCCATAGCCCGAAGAAAAATCACTTACAGTGTTCCCATTGGCCGGATCTAGTCGGCGAATCCAGCCATTGCAACAATCTGCAAAGAAGTAATTCCCCTCATACACAGACGGCAGTTGGGCTACGCGGGGATCATCAAACACTCCGCCGGTCACCGCACACCCCTGCGCGTGGTCATAGGCATAGACGGGATTGGTGAAACGCACGTCGTTACACGGTCCTTCGCACAACGGCCAGCCATAGTTCAGCCCCCGCCCAATTTCGTTCACCTCCTCAAAATCCAAGCGCCCGACATCGTTGACAAAGATTCTGCCGTTGGCTGGATGGACCGCAAAGGTAAAGGGGTTGCGGAGACCAAGCGCATAGATGGCCTGATTTCTCCCGGTCGTTTGCGCCACGAACGGGTTGTCCGCTGGAATAAAGCTCGCCGGATTAGGGTTGACCCGCAGTATCTTGCCCAAGGTGCTAATCAACATCTGCGAGAGATTGGGGCTAGAGTTCTCCCCAGTGGCAATATACAGCTTGCCATCACTGCCGAAATGCAATCCACCACCATTCAGGTTCCCGGCAACGACGTTGTCAAGTTCAAGAAAGATCTCTTCACTGCTCAGGTTGACCTGGTTACTACTGGCAACCAGGCGACTGATCCGAATGTGGGGCGCTGGCACGCTGGCTGTGTAGTAAACATAGACATAGAGAGGGGTACTGTTGGGATCAACCGCAATCCCAAGGAGCCCACGCTCGCTGCCGGTACTAATCTGGGGAGCGAGATCAACAAAGGGGGTTGGTAGCAGCGTACCATCCGCGGTAACGATACGTATTCGACCACTTTGCTCGGCGATAAACAGCCGCCCATCAGGCGCAAAGGCCATCGCGGTTGGCGCGATGAGCGTATTGACATAAATTGACTGGTTAAATCCGCTAGGCACGGTTACTGCGCTCGCATGGACCGTATTACTGGTAGCGATGCTCGTATAGCTATCATTGCGCAGATAGCGGAATTCATAGATGCCGACGGGTGCGGGGAAGAAGGTGCACGACCCTGACGCCCGCGGCACTCCTGGCGTCTGCGAGCAACTGACATATTTCCAGGCCAAATAGCCGGTATTTGGTAGGCCAGGCTGGTACACCCCAATCCAGTCGCGTTCACTGGGATTCGTCACGCCACTCCAACTCACAGTTACTGCGCCACCCACCGGGATCGTAGCCGGACTTGCCGTCAGCGTTGGCCCACTGCCCACATCGTTGTCCGTGATCGTCACCGTCGCACTCGCCGGTGTCCCCACCGTGTACGCAGCATTCGCGCTCAGTGTCGCCACCACCGTCTCATTGCTCTCCACTGCCGTATCATCCACCGGGGTCACCGCAATCACCGCCGTCGTCTGCCCGGCTGGGATCGTCACACTCCCACTCAGAGCTTGATAATCACCACCACTGCTCGCCGTCCCGCCGACCGTGTAGTTCACCGTCAATGCGCTCGTCGTACTGCCCGTCCGACTCACGGTGAACTGCCCGGCTGCTCCCCCTTCTGCTGCCGTCGCCGTCGTCGCTTGAATACTCACCGTCGGCAGCGTCCCGGTTGCTCCTACGGTCACCGGATTACTCGTAACCACCTTGATAAACCCATTATTACGGAAGTAACGGAATTCGTAGTTACCAGAGCCGCCGAGTCCGAAGGTGCACGAGCCGCTGGCCCGCGGGGTAGCACCGGGAGTTTGGCTGCAATTGACATACTGAAAGGATAAGTAGGCCGTATCCGCCCATCCCAGACGATACAATCCGATCCAGTCACGGCTCGTGGGGTTCGTGATGTCACTCCAGGTTACTGTCACAGTTCCGCCGCTAGCGAGCGTGCCAGGACTAGCAGTGAGGCTCGGTTCAGCAGCAGCGCGAGCCGCAAAGCTCAACAGCCCTACGCATCCCCATATCATAGTCACCACGAAGTTGCGCATCATTGCAGGCCAGCGACGCCGACTCGTTACATGCAACGTACTCGCTCGCACCTCCACCTGAATATCGAGAGCTGAACGTTCAGATAGCTTAATGATCTTGTAGTCCTTATTAGAGGAGTCCTTGGAAGGAATTCCTGCTATGTTGTCTATTTTGCCAGACTCATCCCTATAGGAGATACCTACTCCGAAGACAAGTCCTCATTTACAAGAGAAAACAGGACCTTAGATGGCGTTCTGCAGACTACCCTCTTGGCGGGGAGAAGTCAGACCAACAACAGACAAACAACCACAGGCAGTTACTGACCTGTGGTTGTCTTCGACCTCTCGGATATGGACAGTGGCACTCAGCAAGACGAGGAGGAGCTAGGGAGTATCTATTTCGCAGGTTCTAGGGTTGCCGGGACACAGACTGAGATGGTCTTGTAACATGTCACAAAGAGTCCAGCGTTATCGTACACTGGCATCTGGAACGGAGTCGGCACCGAACCGGCTGGGCACGGAGTGACGAGGCCGGGTTTCCCATCACACGCAACCCCCTCAGTTGTCCCACGTTTGAGCTTTAGTCCTTTCACATGCGAGGCGCGTTCTAATCCCGTCTTTGCCGTCAAAAAGCCAGTATCGGTCAATACCTGAATGCAGAGGTCCGCCGGATAGGGAGTAGCATGCGTCTTATTGTAGTCGTCAGTACACTTATCGACACAGGCGGAATCGCTAGGCGCGCATTCGTTGGCGCAGAGCCACCAGTCTTCGTAGTCAGCCGCGGCAAGGACGGGGGAAACAGTGAATAGAGCGAGAATGAAACCGAGCAGACAAGCTTTCACTTTCATAGAGAGTTCTCCTAAGAATTGTGAGTCTAGAGATGCTGCTAATGTCTTCATGATATGTCCTCCATACAGTTGTGGGTTGAGAGAATAGGGTTCGTCGGTTTTTGCCTGTGGTATCTTGATGCTCATGAGGGTTACTCCTAAATTGTGTTTGTTGTCGTTGTTCCTATATGTATAGCCGCGTGATGAGGGCCTACGGTGGAGCACGACCAACCTTTTTCAGGGACCGGCACTTTTCGTTTGTCATTTTTCTCCTCCTGCTCACATGAGGGTTTACGGCTCACACCTTCCAGAAGATGGAAAAAATCGAATAATTACGGTAAGTTTACGGTAAACGTACGGTAAATTTTTGGTAAGCACATGATTGATACCCACACCGTCAGCTTTGGGGCGTTTCGTCTCGATGTGGCCAACGCGCATCTGTGGCGTGACACTGAAAAACTCTCGCTTAAACCCAAAACCTTCTCAGTATTGTGTTATCTCGTCGGACGCGCTGGTCAGTTAGTCACCAAAGAGGAACTCTTCGCAGCGCTGTGGCCGGATGTTCGTGTGAGTGCTGCTGTCCTGAAAGTTTGCATTCGCGAAATTCGTGAAGCTTTAGCTGACCAGGCAAAGGCTCCACAGTTTATTGAGACCGTGCATCGACGCGGGTATCAGTTTATCGCTCCGCTTGCCACCTCCACGCCGCCCACCTTGGGGCTGGAGGCTAGAGGCTTGGGGCTGGTCCTCCCTCCCCCTCCTGCAAACCTACAAGTCTCTCGCCTCCAGTCTCGTTGGCCGCAACGCAGAACTGACACAACTTCACTCTTGGTTAGGTGCTGCCAAAACTGGGAGACGCCAGATAGTGTTCGTTACTGGCGAAGCAGGGATCGGTAAGACCACGGTCGTGGAAACATTTCTAGAACGATTGACGGGCCACGCGGACGTTGCTATTTCGCGCGGCCACTGCCTGGCGCAGTTTGGTGAAGGCGAGCCGTACATGCCAGTGCTGGAAGCATTGACGCAACTCTGCCGCGCACCAGATCATGAACACATCGTTGACACGCTGAGTCGGAACGCACCGACCTGGCTCGCGCAGATGCCGAGCGTCGTGACCAACGAAACACTCGAAGCGCTGCGCCCCCGTGTGCTCAGCTCCACAAAAGAACGGATGCTGCGAGAACTGGCTGAAGCGTTGGAAGCACTGACCGAGCAACAGACACTCGTGTTTCATTTTGCCGATCTTCACTGGAGTGACAGCGCCACCCTTGATCTCCTGTCGTATGTCGCACGTCGTCCGCAGCCTGCGCGGCTCCTCATCATCGCGACCTATCGCCTGAGCGATGTAGAACAGCATAACCATCCACTAAAATCGTTGAAGTACGATCTCCAGGTTCACCACTATTGCGAAGAGCTGGTCATCAAGCCGCTCTCACTCGCTGCGGTTGCAGACTACATCACCACGCGTCTCCCTATCGCTGCACCCGCCGTGCAGTCTGGACTCCAACAATTCGCCCAGATGATTCATCAACGTACAGAGGGCAACCCGCTGTTTATGGTCAGTTTAGTGGACTATATTGTGTCACGAGAAGTGAATGACGGTCGCGGCGGTGACTGGAGTTTCCAGCAAACGGTGCAATATCTCGATATTCCCGGTGGTCTCCATGCCTTCATCGAGCATCAGATTGACCAGGTCAGCGACAGTGCGCAACGCATACTGCAAACGGCAAGCATCATCGGAAGAGAGTTTTCCGCTGCCGCAGTTGCCGCAGGCGCGAGCGAGGACATCGATGCAGTAGAAGCCAGCTGTGAGGGACTCGTACGTCAGTCCCTGTTTCTCCAACGCAAAGGCACCGAAGAGTGGCCCAATGGCATGGTCACTTCCCGTTATCGCTTCTTCCATGTCTTGCATCAGCAAGTTCTCGCTGAGCGTCTCACAGCACGCCAACGCATCATCCAACATCAACGTATCGGCGAACAACTCGAAGCCGCGTATGGAAGCCGGGCACGAGAAATCGCAACCGAACTGGCCATACGTTTCGAGCAAGGACGGGATTATCCTCGCGCGCTGCACCATCGGTGGCAAGCAGGCAGGAACGCAACTCGACGCCATGCGCACCAAGAAGCAATCCTGCACTTCACCAAAGCCTTGTCGTTACTGACTCATCTCCCTGACTGCCAAGAACGGAAACAGCAAGAGCTGTCTTTACGGCTCATTCTTGGCGGCTCGTTAGTCACAGCCAAAGGCCACGCCGCACCCGAGGTGGAAGCTGTGTATGCTGAGGCCCGAACGTTATGTCAAGAAATCGGGGTTACCCCACCCCTCTTTCCCGCGCTGGCAGGGCTCTATCGCCACTACGTTGTCCGCGGACAATTCGCTATCGCACGAGAATTGGCTAACCAACTGCTACAGCTCGCGCAACATGCCCACGACCAAACGTTACTCATGGGCGCACACGGCATGCTTGGCTACGTACTGTTTCTGCTCGGCGATCTCGTTACAGCTCAGGAACATCTCACCAGAGCATCGCCCTTTATGATGTGCAACGACACCGTACGATTGCGTTGCTCTACGGCGATGATCCTGGTGTCGCCTCACGCGCCTTTGCCGCCTGGACGCTGTGGTTTCGTGGCTATCCCGATCAAGCCCGCCAACGGAACAATGCGGCTCTGACGCTTGCCCATGAAGTCTCTCATCCACACGTGCATACAACAGCGTTGGGACTCTCAGCTCAGTTTCATCGCTTTCAACGCGAAGAACAACTTGTGCAGGAACGGGCGAACGATATCTTAACCTTGTCGCGAGAATACGGCTTTCCGCTGTGGACAGCGGTCGGCACGTTGTTTTCCGGCTGGGCACTCACAGAGCGAGACCAAGATGAGGCCGGGATCGCACGAATCCATGAAGGCCTCGACGCATTGCGCGCGATCGGTTCTGAATCCGAGCGCACCCAGTATTTGGCCATGCTAGCCGAAGCCGATGGCAAAGTCGGACAGGCCGTAGAAGGATTGTCATTATTGGAAGAAGCACTGAAGATCGCAGACAGCACCGGCGAACGGTTTTATGAAGCGGAGTTGTATCGGCTCAAGGGCGAGCTAACGCTCGCGGAGGCTAGAGGCTGGAGGTTAGAGACTGGTTTTTCCCCACAAGCCCCTAGTCTCAAGTCTCTAGCCCCCAATGGGGTGATGCGGGAGGTGGAGGAGTGTTTCCTCAAAGCTATCGCTATCGCTCAACAACAGCACGCCAAATCGCTAGAGTTGCGCGCCGTGATGAGTCTCGCGAGGTTGCGACAACATCAAGTAGATGAGCGGACATCACGCAACACGACTCACGCACCATCATCTGCGCAACTGCCAGCTCTGGCTGAAACACACAGGATGTTATCTGAAGTGTACGCATGGTTTACTGAAGGGTTCGACACTGCCGACTTACAGGCAGCCAAGACATTGCTCGATGAGTTGGCGTTACAGACAACAAGTAAACAATAGGAAGTCAGTGAAGAATTAAGAGTGAAGCGTGAAGAGTCAGAAAAAGAACTGAGAAAGAGCTGAGCCCTCTTTTCCTCCATTCTTAACTCTTAACTCTCCACTACGATGCTGGTTACTATAGGGCTCCTAAATGTGAGGTGCCGTATGAATGCGGTTCATGCTTCGACAGGCTCAGCACGAACGGATAATGTTCAAGCGTTTCCGTATCTCTCCCGTACACCCTGAGCTTGTCGAAGGGTGGTCTGTATTTGCTTGTTGCCATTTCATTGAGGATTCCTATATGCCTGCTCAACATTTTCTGACTGAGGAGTCCTACTTCCCCGTGTACTTCGGCTTTCGCTTTTCCATGAATGCCCGAGGACCTTCTTTTGCGTCGTCCGTCGCTAAGATCTCTTTCGCTGCGGCATTTTCGAGCTTGAACCCTTCGTCGAGCGGTAGACCGAGGGCATTGAGCACGACCTGTTTAATTCTGCGCACTGCGAGTGGGCCGTTCTCAGTAATCTTGCGGGCCAATTCTTCGGCTTTTGCCATCACCTGATTCGCTGGCAGGACGTAATTCACCAGACCGATGCGATACGCTTCTTGCGCATCGAAGGTATCGCCCACCAGCATGATTTCCATGGCTTTGCAGTAGGGAATTTGTCGTGGCAGTCGTGTCATCGAACCAGCAAACGGCATGAGTGACCACTTCACTTCGGTCAAGGCAAAGGTTGCCTTCTCAGCGGCGATACGAATATCCGTCGCTTGAATCAACTCACAGCCACCGGCCAAACAAAAACCATTGATCGCCGCAATGACCGGCTTATACATCGCCATACCGCGCAAGGTTGCCTGCTGACCGAGTTCAGGATGGGCCAACAACCGGTGATCCCATTCATCTTCCGGCTTACGTGCGCCGGAGGTTAATGGCGTCAGTCGACCCAAATCCGCACCTGCACTGAAGGCAAGATCACCCGCGCCGGTAATGATGGCCACACGCAGTGAGTCATCCGCCGCATAATCTTGCCAGGCGTCGGCCATGCGGCACAGCACTTCCGGGCTAAACGAGTTACGTTTGTCAGGGCGATTGATGGTGAGATAGGCGATGCCATCACGTTTTTCATACAACAGGGCTGGTTCAGCCATAGGGTCTCCTTTAATTGAATTAAAGACTGACTACTGTTGTCAGAGCGTTGCCCGCAAATCTCCTAGAAACCCCTCAACCACGCTAAACCCACGATCCCAGAACTCGGGCTGGTTGATGTCGATGCCAAGTTTCCCCAGTGCGACTTCAGGTCGTTGCGAACCGCCACTTTCAAGCAGTTGCATGTAGCCTGGAACGAATGACTCACCTTCCTCAAGGTAACGTTGGAACAATGCCAAGGTCAGCAACTCACCAAACGAGTACGAGTAACAATAGAACCGGCTGTGAATGAAATGCGAGATATACGTCCATCCCCAACGATAGGCGGGAATCAGTTCAATGCCATCGCCAAATACTTTGCGTTGCTCTTGTAACCATAACTCACAAATATCGTCTGCGGTCAGTTGCCCTGAGCGACGTTGGTGATGTCCAGCCATCTCAAAACGGGTCAACGCGGTCTGGCGGAAAACCGTGCCGTACATTTCTTCCAGTAACTCACACAGGATTGCACGTTTGGCTTCTTTACTGGACGTTTCAGCTAACAAGTGTTTAGTAAGTACGATCTCAGCAAACACAGAGGCGGTTTCGGCCAGTACCAATGGCGCATCGTAATTCACCAAGCGTTGCTTGCGCGCCAGAGAATAATGGATGCCATGACCTAATTCATGCGCGATGGTTGACACATCACGACCAGTGCCGTTGAAGCTACACAACACATACGGATGATGTTGAGGGGTAAAGGCCGCGCAGAACGCCCCTCCCCGCTTCCCAGGCCGCACTTCGGCATCGATCCAGCGTTTACTGAAAAAGTCATTGGCAATGGCTGCAAACGGCTCGCTGAATTTCCCAAACGCCGTCAGAATCATTTCTTGTGCTTGGGCAAACGTCAGCTTCTCTTCGTTCGCCTCAATTGGTGCATACACATCGGTGTTCTTGAGTGTATCGAGCCCAAGCAAGCGTGCCTTGATACGGAAATATTCTTGCGCCAGTGGATAATGGCGTTCGACCGCTTGCATCATCGCTTCCACTGTCTGCGGCGCAATCTCATTGGAGAGGTGTGTCGGCAGCACGACATCATCATACTGCCGCATCTCACAATCAACTTTGTGGTCCAGAAAAATATTGTTGAACACCGACGTGATGACCAGTGAATGCTGAGCATGGGTATCGAGAAACGTGGTAAACGCACGTTCGCGCAGCTCTCGGTCCGGAGATCGTAATAACGCCATCACTTCACCGTCGGTCAAGTCTTTCTCTTCACCATCGACCCGCAGTTTGAACCGCAGTGAACCAGTCAGTTCTTCATAGAGTTGTTCAAAGGCGTGACGTCCGGTGAGATTTTTCTGATTGATCGCCTGCTCTTCTTTCTCACTCAACGTATGTGGCTTAAACCGCCGTAAAGCTTCAACGTAGTGCAGATAGTCCGCCATTGCTGGTGCAGCAACAAGCTGAGCGACATATTCATCATCGAGAGCGATCACCTCGAGCGAGAAAAAGATGAGCAGGTTGCTGGTTTCCGTGGCGGCTTCGCGAGTGCGTTGCACCAGCTGCTGCGCCTTAGGATTTTGCGTATCCGCGGCAAAAAACAGATTGGCATAGAACGATGGACGGTGTTCGACTTCAGCCAGCGCTTCATATTCTCGCAATGCTTGCGCCAGCGCTACGCCATCAAGTTGTTTATCAGCCAGCTTGCCGCGGTACTTTTGCGCGAATGCTTCGGCTTGTCGCCGTGCTTCGGTAAGATCAGCTTCGATACGTGGATCATCTGGGCTGGTGTAAAGTTCCCCTAAGTTCCATTGAATGCCTTCAGCTTTGAATCCGGTGGTGGTCATAGTTTATTCCTTAATTGCAGATGTTGCGTGTTACGTGGTGCGTGAAAACAAGCCCCGAGCCCCTAGCCTCTCGGCCCAAGCTTTCACGTACCACGCACCACGTTCTACGTTCCCACCCTACACCGTTGTCAAGCAGAATACACCTCGCTAGAGTGCGCCTGCCAGTTTGCCATCCGAACGTGAGCCTAACTAAGGAGGGGTCTCCATGCATGGTACGCGGTTGCTCGTCATTAGCGTCTTATGGGTGGTTTCATTCTTCCTCGTGCTTGACCGCGTCAATATCTCCTTAGCCGCGCCGCGGATCATGGACGAGCTGAAGTTCGATGGCATGCAGACAGGCGTTATTCTGAGCATCTACTACTGGGGGTTTCTGTTTGGCCATTTTTTTGGTGGTCTTGTCTCCGATCGGATTCCCTTACGCAACTTCGCGTCCTGGATGATTCTGGGCTGGAGCGTTCTCACTGCACTCACGGGAGCATGCTCGACATTGTGGCAGTTTGCCGTCGTGCGCTTGCTCTTTGGCCTGACCGAAGGCGTCACGGTCAACATCAATCACAAACTACAAAACAACTGGTTATTACCCGCCGAGCGCGGTCGCGCCTACGGCATCTTCATCGGTTTTGCCTATCTTGGTGTGGCGTTCGGCATGCCACTGGTCGGTTGGATCATCAACTTGTGGGACTGGCGGATGATGTTTGTCATCGTCGGCATTATGACACTCGGCGTCATGGTGCTGTTTGCCGTCGTCATGCGCGATACTCCGCTTGAACATCCCTGGGTCTCAGAAAGTGAGAAAGCGGAAGTGCGAGAGGCATTCGCATCAGAACCAGCTACTGCCAATGCGCACGGTGATACTGCTGCTTCGCTGTCGTTTCGCGAACGGATGACAATCCTCTCAGGAATCCCGGCATTTTGGTTACTGACGATTTCTGCCTTCTTTGGTGTTGGCGTCTACTTCACGGCGATGAGTTGGTTCCCAGGGTATCTGGTCAAAGAACGTGGCTTCACCATTATGAAGAGTGGGATTTATCTCATCATTCCATACCTGGCAGCGTTCGCGGGGATGTACGTCGCTGGTGGTCTTGGTGACCGTGGCTATCGTCGCAGCTTCGTTTCTCTGGTGGCGGCAGTGTTCACCTTACCTGCCCTCGTCGCCATGGGAATGAGTGAAAGCGCCACTGCGACCATTACGTTCATGAGCCTCGCCTTGTTTCTCAACGCCGCGGCAGTAAATGGCTTCGTCGTGCTGGTCTTTGATCTCATTCCGGGCCACGTGTTCGGCACGGCAATCGGTATCGTCGGGGGCTTAGCTGGTGGGCTTGGTGGCGTTATGGGCCCGCTGTTGTTGGGTTATTTGTACGACCAAAGTGGCACGTTCTTTTGGGGCTTCGTTGCGCTCGGTATTGGTGAAGTTATCGGTGGGTTAGTCCTCATCCCCGTGTTAGGCTACGAACACCAAAGTAAACAAGGCAAAGCCGCCAACCAAGCGATCATTGACAACCCAGCGGTTGCAGCCGCACGACATTAGTGACAAAGGATAGAAGCTATCAGCTATCAGCGCCCAGCGGTCAGCCAGCAAAGATAGAATAGAAGTTTCAGCTGGAGGCTGACAGCTGAAGGCTGATAGTTTTCTAAAAAGCTGATAGCTGAACGCTAATTGCTGACCGCTTACAAAGAAGGAGGGCTCATTATGGTAACCAAAGGTGTTTCTCACATTGCCATCGGCGTTCGCAACATGGATAAGTCACTCGCCTTCTATCGCGATAAGCTTGGCTTTCAGGTCGTACGTGATGAAGTGCAAAAAACCAAAGGCACCGTGCTGCCTGCCGTGTATAAGGACAGTCATGAAGAGCGGCGCGTCGCGACACTCTATTGGAAACGCGGCAGAGACGAAGCGTTCTTAGTACTCTCTGAGCACAACGATAAACCTGTCAGTGGCGAACCGATCAAACTTGATCAGATTGGTATTCATCACTTTGCCTTCTGGGTTGAGAATCTGCCCAAAGTCTACGACGAACTTAAAGCTAAGGGCGTGGAGTTTGTCGTCCCACCATCAGTGACGAAAACTCCGGATGGTAACTTCAATAGTGCCTTCGTGGTCGATCCGGATGGGATTTTGGTGCAGTTAGATGAACTGGTCGAGTAAGCACACTGAAATGGGGAGTCGGAGAACCGGAGACCGCCCCACCTTTTTTATTCTCCGCTTCTCCGATTCCCCGTTTCTCCGATTCTGCCCCAAATGCACTGAGGTTTCTCATGACAGCACTGTACACGTTGACTATCACCGCTGCGACTGAGCAAATCCGTAACAAACAGCTTTCCCCGGTCGACCTTGTCCGCTCATGCCTTGAACGGATCGACCACCTCGAACCACGGGTACAAGCGTGGGTGACGGTCAATCGCGAGGTTGCACTGGCAACCGCCCGACTGCGGGAGGAAGAAGCCCAACGCGGGCAGTATCGTGGTCCGCTGCACGGCATTCCCATCGGTCTCAAGGACATCTTCTATACGGCAGGATTGAAGACAACAGCGGGGTCACCAATCTACGCGAATTTTATCCCGGACCACGATGCAACTACTGTACGATTGCTGAAAGAGGCCGGTGCGATCATCCTTGGCAAAGCTCAGACAACGGAGTTTGCTGCGCTTGCGCCTTCGCCGACGCGCAATCCATGGAACCTCGAACACACGCCCGGTGGTTCAAGTAGTGGTTCAGCTGCAGCGGTAGCCGCGATGATGTGCCCAGGAACGCTGGGATCGCAAACGTATGGCTCGACGATTCGACCGGCAGCCTATTGTGGCTGCGTCGGTTTGAAACCAACATATGGGCGCGTCAGCGCCCATGGACTCTTCGCGCTCTCCTGGAGCCTCGATCACGTCGGGTTGTTTGCTCGCACTGTCAGTGACATTGCCTTGCTGCTACAAGTATTGGCAGGGTATGATCCCCTCGACCCAGCGACTGAGAAGGTGCCGGTGCCCAGCTACACGAACGGCCTACGTGCCCCCAAAGCTCCTCGGCTTGGTCTCGTGCGCGACTTCTTCCTCGAAAAGGCAAATGAGGAAACCCGCAAGCATGTTGAAGCGATGGCCGAACGGTTTGCTCGTGCTGGGGCGACGATCGAAGAAGTGCAAATGCCACCGAGTTTTGCCGGTGAACTCGATGCGCATTTTGCCATGCTGCAAGTCGAGACCGCGGTCTCCCACCGAGAGCGATATACACAACACAAAGCGCGCTACAGCCAGCAGATGCAGGACCTGATCGAAAAAGGCCGTACCATAACCGCGACTCAATGCATCGAAATCCGTCGTCATCAGCAACAGTTTCGCCACGAGATGAACGCTCTGTGCCAGAGGGTCGATGCGCTGCTGACTCCCTCTACTCCAGCCCCTGCGCCGCACGGCCTGGGTGCGACCGGCGATCCGACCTTCAACGGTCCGGCAAGTTTCAGTGGCATTCCAAGTCTTGGTTTGCCCTCTGGTGTCAGTGCTAATGGCTTGCCATTCAGCGTTCAACTCATGAGTGGTGCGTTTACCGAAGAACGCTTGTTAGCCATCGGGCAATGGTGTGAGAGCGTACTGGATTTCCGCCAGGCACCACCCGTCGCCTGAACATCCAGCAACGCTCATTTGAACCTATGACAATCGTCACTGTCGACCGGAATACGCGCGGCGTTTCCGGCGCGCTCGTACCGGAAACAGCCCACAGCTTATCCCGGCCTACGTTTTTTCCCCGTGTTCGACTCCATCGGTGCGGTGCGGTTTATCATGCGCGAGGAGCACTGCACATCGCTACGAGGAACTCTCAAGTACCTTGACGGAAAAGACACGACACCAGCACTTCCCGTGACTTCGCAGCATACCCAGCAAGTGTCAACTGCTGTTGACACGTACTGTCAACTATCGACGACATTCTCCCCTCATTGTGAGTGATCCTACGGGTGCTACGCCTGGCATGCGTTGTGCTGGTTGCCGCACAGCATAGCATCACGCCAACTCAAGAAAGGGTCCCTCAATGTCCAGGCTCCTCAGTTTGCAATCCTGTGGGAAATGCCACAAGCAAAATTATGGGCATGTTCATGTCTGTGGGTACTGTGGCCATGCCCTGCAAGCACCAACGTTGGGTTCTCCTCTTTCCCTTCCGCTTGCATCAAACCAAGCTCAAGCGGTCACCGTTCCCCCAGCCACTCAACTGCTCTCTCACCCAGCCCGGAAAACCCAACTATTCCTCTCTGGGGTCAGCGCCTCAGATATGTTTTGGACTTTCCTCACTTTGGGCGTGTATCTCCTCTGGTCGAAAAGAGGCCAGCGCGGCTCTCGATCGCACCCTCAGCCAGAGCGATGAAGGGCCTACCTTACGCTCCCAATGACCTGCTTTTAGACGACGCTCGACATCTTCAGGGCGAGTCTTCCAACTCGGAGTCAGAGTCATTGAGAAATCTTTCTGACACAGTTAGTACTAGCAGTCAGTCTCTCAGCGAGGAAGCAAACACATGAAAGAACCCCTCTCCCTCTGCCTCGCCTGGCTCTTCCTATTGGTCGGAGGACTTGGACCTGTCTCCCGTGACCGGCACACGCAAAGGCGCACCTGCTGCTCTTCAGGAGTGGTCAAGGGAAAGCAGCTTCCCTGGGACAAAAGTCAACAAAGACCAACAAAGGGCGTGAGACGCTGCGTCACCTTCTACCGATGCTCGCTCCGTTGCGGCAAGAGAACCAGCAGGAGTAAGGACCGATCACCGCGGAGGGAACACTGAGTTCGCGCTTCCTTCCTCACCCTACCAGCAACACCACGCCAAGTACGATCAACACGGTTCCAACAATGTCGTGGAACGTCACGCGTTCCACTTCACGGAGCCAGAAATGGCTTAACGTGACAGTCACTAGCGGTGCAGCACCAGTCAGCGGTGCCACAACCGAAGCGGGAATGTATTGCAACGAGGCAAAGAAACTCATCACTCCAAGCGTCGAGCACAAACCAGACGCGGCAAAATACCATCCCACCCACTGGGGCACAGCGAACAACTCTCGTGTTCTTCCCGCAGCAAGAAAGTACGCGAGATAGACAATCGTACTCGCCGTCATGCCGATCGCTGCACCAAGTAACGGCTCGTTACTACTCCGTAATCCCAACTTCACCATGATCGGATTGGTGCTGTAACACAGCGCCGCAAGAAATGGATAGAGAAGATCTTTCGGGTTCATGCGCGTTTCTGTCCGGTTAAAACGGCGATTCCAGCCACAATGCAGAGAATGCCCAGAGCGCTTTTCAGCGTAATATGTTCACGTAAGAACACCAGTGCCAACATGGTCGTGAATAAGGGCGAGGCATTAATCAGTGGGGTTACCCGTGCAGCCCCAAGTCGCTCGACCCCCAGGTAATTGAAGAGCCGGCCCAAGCATGGGCCGGTAATCCCACAGGCTGCAAACCACAATGCCGCAGAAGGAGTCACTGCTTGTGTGACCCAGCGCGGATGCAAGCAAAAAATACCGATCAGCAGCGGCACGCTCGCCAACAATCCCAACACGACAGCAACGGAGGCACTGGCATGTGGTAAGCCTTTCCGTACCAAGATCGGAATCGTCCCCCACAACAGCGCCGACATAAGCGCCAAAGATTCTCCGTAAAACATGGCGGCTAGGGTACAGGTTATTAGGTACAGGTTACAGAGGGACACGGAGAAGAAAAAGAATCGGAGAGGAAAGAAACCTTTTTCTTCCTTGTCACCGATTCCCCGATTCACCGTTTCCCCGGTTCGCCTCTGTGTTTCCCAGCGCCTTGCGGAATCAACGGTACTCCCGCTACAATCCCGCCGACTGGTTTGCCGCAGAAAAAAAGGAGGGTCGATGGCATTGCCGGTACGATACAAAATGATCGGTCTGCTAACACTTGGCAGCATGATCAATTATGCCGACCGCGTGAACATCTCCGTAGCCGCGCCGGTGATGATGCCAGCGCTCGGATGGAACGAGGGGCAGTTCGGTCTCATCTTCTCTGCCTTTCTGGCTGGCTACGCGCTGCTGCAATTCCCCGGCGGCATCATTGCCGATCGTTGGAATGCCTGTCGTGTCTTGATCGTGGCTTGTATCGGGTTCTCTTTGTTTACGGCACTGACGCCACTTGGTGGCATCGCCTACAGCTTGATGTTATTGATCCGCTTTCTCGTCGGCGCGTTTGAGTCGGTCAGTTTTCCAGCTTATGCCTCGCTCAATTCGCGCTGGATTCCGCGTCATGAGTACAGTCGCGCGCAGACGTTAAGTGTCGCAGGTTCGTATCTTGGTCAGGTCATTTCATATCCGCTCACAACCTGGCTAGTCCTTACATTCTCGTGGCCGATGGCGTTTTACTTTAATGCCGTCGTTGGCGTTGTCTGGTTGATCGCTTGGTGGCTCTTCGCCACTAACACGCCTGCCGAACATCCGAAGGTGACCAAAGAAGAGCTACGAGAGATTGAAGCCAACATCGCCCCACGCTCACGCGAGGCCGTTTCACCTTGGGTGCTGCTCAAGGAACCTCACGTATTGTTCCTCTCTTTGTCATACCTCTGCCTCATTTATGGGTTGTGGATGACGGTTCTCTGGCTACCAACCTACATGGTGAAGGTCCGTGGTTTCACCATGCAAGAGATGGGGTGGATCGGGATGATCCCGCCCATGGCAAGTTTTATTGGTTTGACGAGTGGAGGTGTCCTCTCAGACAAGCTCTTACAGCGTGGCTTCAGCGTACGCTTCGCCCGTGCACAAGGGCCGGCGTTAAGTATCGCGTTGTGCATTCCGTTCTTGGTCGCAGCAGTATACGTACCGTGGAGCGGGGTCTCGGTCGCCTGTTTTGCTGCCTATCTCTTTTTCCTCAATATCGCTGGCGGTGGATACTGGGCGGTACCACTGGAACTGAATCCTAAGCTTACAGGTGCAATCTCTGGTGTCATGAACGGAGCTGGCAACTGCGCTGGGATCTTTGGTCCCATGACCGCTGGTTATATTATTGCTGCGACCGGGAATTGGACTACGCCATTTTTACTAGCAGCGAGCTTGGCCTTAATTTCATTCCTAGTTTTTTATTTTTTGGTCATCCCTGAACCAATCGAAGTGACCACTCGATTAGCAAAAACATCCCCCCAAGAAGCGAGGGCATAAGCATATGCAAGACATGAACAAAAAAGCGTTGGCCTTGTTAGGGTTGGGACATGCGATGGTTGACCTCAACACTGGTGCGCTTCCTGCGCTACTGCCTTTTCTCAAGAGCACCTTTTCCCTCTCATACACTGCCCTTGGTACGCTTGTCTTGGTCGCGAATCTCTCGTCATCACTGATTCAGCCAATTTTCGGCCATATGTCAGATCGCAGTGCACGTCCGTGGCTGTTACCGTTCGGGGTGCTTGCCGCGACCTGCGGCATGGCTGCCGTTGGCCTGGCACCTAATTACGCAATCCTCGTCTGTTTGATCTGCTTCAGCGGGATCGGCATCGCCAGTTATCACCCAGAAGCGTACAAAACTGCGTACCTCTCAACTGGTGAGAAGAAAGCTACCGGCATTTCGATCTTCTCGGTCGGTGGCAACATTGGCTTCGGCCTCGGGCCACTGGCAATCGCTGGTTGTTTAGCAGCATTTGGTCAGCCTGGATTGCTGTTATTGCTCATTCCAGGATTGCTCGTCGGCGCACTCTTTCTCTGGTCACTGCCGTGGCTCGCTCGCACCAACGCCGAACAACAAGCTAAGACCGATATGAGCAGCACGCAAATTCCCGCGTATGCCATGACGCTCGTCGTGCTGATTGTCACGCTGGGCGCTTGTGTCCATTCAGGGCTGGTCACGTATGTCCCGCTGTATTTCTCGGCACGCGGTGAGAGCGGGCTGGTTGTCAGTTCGTTACTGTCCCTCCTGTTAATTTCTGGCGCCATTGGTACCTTGATCGCTGGCCCTCTCTCAGATCGTATTGGTCACAAGTTGTTTCTTATCTTCAACATGGGAGTTTTGTGTCCGCTCATTTATCTTTTCCTCAATACCAGCGGCCCCATCAGTGTCGTGTTTCTCGCGCTGATCGGTATGTGTATCTCACCGATGTTCTCAGTCACACTCGTCATTGCTCAAGGACTGATGCGCGGGCGATTAGGGGTCACAGCCGGTCTGATGACCGGAGTCGGCATCGGTGCTGGCGGACTTGGGGTCACCGGCCTTGGTTGGATTGCCGACACCTGGGGCGTCGACACCGCCATGCAAATCATTAGTATCCTACCACTCCTGCCGTGGCTGATTGTCTTCTTCCTGCCCTCCTCTGCACCGCCGCAAGCAGCGCCGATGAGAAAGTTACAAATGGCAACGGCAGATGGGGATTAGAGAGATAGTCAGCCTCGTCTACTCATTAACTCTCAACCCCAACTCCGTCCGGCCAATTTGTAAGAGGAGAAAATCCGTGCTGGGGAACATCACCACCCCGGCACGCACATCGCGGTAGTAGCGCTCTAATGGAAAGTCCTTGAGGAGACCTCGACCACCACACACGCGCAGCGCAATATCGGTAACCTTCATCGCTGTTTCCACCGAGAAATACTTCGCTTGCTGGAGGGCAAACACACGTTCAGGAACACCAGGACGTGCCGTCATCGCGGCTTGCATACTCATGAGGCGTGCGGCTTCAAGATTGACGCTCATTTCCCCCATGTAGCGTTGCATCAACGGGCTGTGACTAATTGGACGTGTGTCTGGTTTGACGACGCGCGTTCGTGCATAGTCCCGGGCAAACTCGTACGCCGCTTCAGCAATGCCAAGGTAAATGGCCGCATAGCCCACAACGTATTCACTGCCCACTCCGCCGACAACAACTTCCCCAGGTGCACCAATGATGTGCTCATTGGCGACACTACTCTCGCAAAAAGAGATACTGTGACTGGCCGTCGCGCGCATTGACATCGAGTTCCAGGTCTCACTCAATGTCACGCCCGGCGTGCCTTTCGGCACCACGACACTCACCAGCCCATCCCGAGGTCCGGTAGTGCCGTCGATCATCGCGAAGGCAAAGTAATACGCCGCAGCAGTGCCGATCGAACAAAAGTGCTTTTCGCCGTTGAGTCGATAGCCATTGGCGGTTTTGCTCAGCGAGGTCTCGACATAAAACCGCGGCGAGTTCGGACTGCCTGCAGGTTCGGAACCGAGAGAGGCGAACAACGCTCCCTGCGAGATCACGTCACCAAAGTAACGCCGCTTTTGTTCCTCTGAAGCATACAAAGAGAGAATCGTCATGATCGTCGCATGCATATTGAAGGATCACGCCGTTGAGGCATCACCTTTCGCCATCTCACGCATCGCCAAACTATACGCCAACGAGCTGAGGCCTCGCCCGCCGTATTCTTGTGGAATCGTCAGCTCAAGCAGTCGGTGTTCTCGAAGATCAGCATAGCTCTCTGTCGCGAAGCGATTCTCAGCGTCATAATCGGCTGCTCGCGGAGCGAACCGCTCGCGCGCAAGGTGCGCGATAAGAGACACGATCGTTTGTTCATCTGCAGACAATGTCCAATTCATAGGGCCAATCTTTTCCCATGCAAAAATAATTTGCAATCTGACCCGCAGTCGAGTAACAAGACGATCGTTGGAGGTCAAGAATGAAAGCGTACCTCAGTATCAAGTATCATTTGGACAATCGCAATCGGAAAGCTATCGAATCGATCTCCCAGATACTCACAACCTGTGGGTTCGAAACGATCTGCATGCAGCGTGATATCGAACACTGGGGAGCGGTGACCTTAGCTCCACACGAGCTGATGACCACAACATTTGATGCGATACGTTCCTGCCATATCCTTGTCGTCGACCTCACTGAAAAAGGCGTCGGCCTCGGCATCGAAGCGGGCTATGCCTATGCGCATAGCATTCCGGTGTTTACGATTGCCCCCGAAGGCGCGGATATCTCAGCAACGCTGCAGGGACTTTCTTCTGCCATCGCGTTTTATCGCACGACTGAGGACCTTTATGGCTGCTTTGTGGAACTCGGTCTTCTCAGCCAAGAAGACCTCCACCCCGCATAAGTAATGACATTCAGTGAGAGAAACGAGCGAGCTACGTTTGATTTCGCTACGGAAGGCAGAAAAACATGAATACAAAGCGTGGCTCGCACGCTACACAAAGCACTAAAGGCAAAACGGACTGGGCAAAACTCAAGGCCATGCCAGATGCAGCAAGCAAGTTTACCAAGGATGCCCCGCGTACCTCACTGGAAGAATGGATGAAGACTTACACAATACGTAACTGCCCCTTCTTCGGGTAGGAATTTTAGCTTTTCAGTTGAAAACGTAGAAGGATCACTCTTCGTGTGTTTATTCGGGTAGAAGAATTTTTAAGAAAGGATACATCGTCTGAACATATTTTACCTGATACGCGAAGGTTTCCTCCACTGTGCCATACAAAGGGCTCGTGATGCGGATTAGAGCGCCATCCGTGCGGTTAGACAACAAAGCGTTCTTCACCAGTAACAGCCGATAGAATGTTTCGTCAGCGACAGGTTGGTTTTGGGAGAGATACCAATAGAGGACAAGGTATCGCTGCTCATCTTTTTGCACAACGTAGCGGTTTACTGCCACCGGAGTTGTTCCCGGCGCAAGAGGAAATGTAATACGCCGAGCTTCAATCGGATTCCATCCATCTTCAGGTAGGCAATGTTTCGGAGAGTGAGGAACTGCTCCACGTCGTTGAGACTCCCAGTAACCAATATACAACCACAGAAAGCGCCCAGTAGAGTCAACATACCGACGGTTGAGGTAATCACTAAACTGCAAGCGATCGTGAATTCTTGCGTTGAGCGCAACGCCCTGGTCACCACGCCATTCCGCTATTGTTGTAGGGAGGGAACTCAGGCGGCGATGGAGTTGTGGTTTTTCCTCTTCTACACGCTGCTCTAGCAAGACAGTTGCACCGATCAGGAGACAACAGGAAATGATTATTCTATAGCGGTTTTGCACACACGATCCTTCCCAAATACCCTTTTGCTAAGTCGTAGCGCACTATGCGCTGTTGCTAGAAAAACAACTGCGACAAGGAAAGTGACCCAGCCAGAGAATACCTGAAAGATCCCTGTCGCAGAAGATTTCCCCCATGCCTGGCTGACAACTCCAGTCAGCACAATCCGACACATATTGGCAACAACGATTGCAGGAATAGTAAGAAAAACGAACGCAGCTTTTTCCACAATAGACGGCAAGGTGAGCTGAGCCCAAATAGCCGCTAGCATTACGAGCGAAATCAGCGACCGAATTCCCTTACTCGCTTCGGGAATACCTAAGGTAATATTGCTGAGATAGATAATATTGCCGTCGCTTGTCACGGCAATTCCGAAAGCGTCGAGCACCCAGATAGCAGATTGCCCCGCGAGCGTCTGTAGAGGGAACGTGATTGCGTTAAAAGCAAGAGCTGGCAGTGGAATCGCTGAGAAGAAAAACAACAACGGAAAAATGCACAGGCGTAAAGTTTGCAGACCGCAATGGAAAAGGATAAGGCCAGCGACCGTCACGGGTAATGAGCAACGCATGAGAAATTCACCAACCCCAAGCTCGCCCACTAACAGCATACCAATGCCAAGGAGCATAGGAAAAATACCGACATTATGTCCGGTGTGGGTCAATCTCTGTATTTGTTCTCTCCGCTTCCAGAAGAGAAATAGCGTAAAAAAGGGCACGAGTGACCCGTGAACGTAATCAGGGTTCTCCCACCAGTCGATAGCCAGATCTCTGAAAACGTTTCGGTAGAGTACTACGAGGAGAACCGCAAGAAAAACGAACTGTGGTTTTTCCTAACCAAGACGGTTGAACTGCAACCGGGGAAGCTGTGGACCGCAAACCGTGTTGACTACGCGAGGTATCATACTCTTGTACAGGCACCATAAATCCTTATTTGTAGTGTGGAAATAGTTACATAGAATGGAGAAGGGGCATATTTCCACAAAATCGATAGTCTTGAGCTGGAACTCTTTTGGACCTTGTGGGGGTAACAGCTTCCAACGTCAACCCTTTCAACTAAGATTTAAACAAACAGTTGTAGGGCGTGCGAAGCGCGCCAACTGACTAGCGCGTGGTACGCGCCCTACGATTTCACCGCTAATGCACTTGCGAAACACGGTACTAGGGAGGATTTCACTATGCGTCAGGAAGTGTACAAATCTTCTGTGGTCCTATTTAGTGAAACGGCAACTGATAGAACTCGCTGCGATACAATTCCCGTAGCCGGACCAAATCGGTACCAGATAGCACTTTCCCGCTGACGATAAGGTTGTCGTCCACTTGTCGTACGGTGCGTATCCCTGGAATCACCGTCGAGACTGCGGGGTGGCTCAAGATAAACCGCAGTGCGGCTTGAGCAAGATTCGGCACATCACCTTTCACCAAAAAGTCCAGCTTCTCCACGGCTGCGTGCGTCTGTGCCAGTCCGTCCTCAGGAAATGCGCCGCGCCGCCAATCTTTCTCGACAAATTCCTCGCGTTTCTTGAACCGTCCCGTAAGTACGCCACGCTCAAGGGGAACACGCGCAAGAATACCGATGTTCTCTTTCTGCGCCAGGGGAAACAACTGCTCTTCGGGGTCTTGATGCAGAATGTTGTACACGACTTGTAGCGTATCGGGCTTGCCGGTCTCGATCGCGACAAGGCCATCCTCAGTTTTCTCCAACGACACACCGTAGAAACGAATCTTACCTTCACGTTTGCAGCGGTCGAGCCGCTCGAAGATCGCACCTTGTCGCATCACTTCTGGTGAGGGATTGTGCAACTGATAGAGATCGATAGTGTCAATTTGTAACCGTTTGAGACTCGCTTCCAGCGCAGAGGTAATATAGTCAGGGTCGAAGTTGCGTAGTCCTTGTCGGACGGTGAACTGGTTGCCGCCCTTGGTCGCAAGGACAACATCTTTGCGACGGGTTTTCAGTAGCTGTCCCAATAGTTCCTCGCTATGACCGCGCCCATAGGCATCCGCAGTGTCGATAAAGTTCATGCCCATATCGAGAGCATGATTCAGCGCACGCAACGACTCTTGGTCATCGGTTGCACCAAAGATTTCACCGCCAATGGTCATCGCGCCAAAACCAACGTCGGACACGCGTACGCCAGTTCTCCCCAGTGTTCGATAGTGCATCGCTTCCTCCTTTCATTCAGCCAAAGCGTGAAATGATCTCACAGAGAATACGAAACCCGTCGCGCATATGCCCCAGTTCCGCAAATTCATTCGGCGCATGGTAAGTGTCCATCCGCCCGAATCCCGTGATGTGTACGTCAAACCCGTGCTGTTGGAGAGAACGTACGTACGGGAGAGTCCCCGTGAGGGCGAACGGACGGGCGTCGCCACGGACAGCGAGGATCGCCTCACGCAACGCATGATACCCTGGCGAGGCGAGGTCGCAAGCAATCCCACCTCCTGGGGCACCGAGTTCAAGTTTCACCGTCCCGATCGCCTCCGCAACCTGATAGCGACTTGGGCCATAACCCACCAGTTGACTCACATCGAGTTTTTGTACGAACGCCAGTGCTCCGTCCTTCACTTCTTGTCCTGAATACCAAGGAGTGAGACGAATATCCCCTTCGACTACTGCCTTGGCCGGGATCTTGGCCAAGGTATCATTCTCAGCCTGTACCCGAGTCGGTTTGAACGACGACGGCACAAGAAAACCGTATTCATACTCCTTCGGATGTGGCGGGTAATTGGTGTAGAACCACTCCTGCAGCTTTTGGGTAACGGCAAAGGCAAGTTCTGCAGCGTTGATACCGTTTTGCGGAAAACCCGAATGGGCAGCCTTTCCTTCCACGGTGAGTTTCCACGTCGCCATACCACCCGTGCCGATAGTTGGACCGAAGTCAGCACTATCCAACCAATACAGAGGCCCGTTCTTGAGGTGATCGAGCTTCCCCTCTTTCATCAATTTTCCAATACCGATACCGCTGACTGAGGAGAGTTCTTCATTCGCAATAATGACCGCTACCACACTACAGTCAAGTTCAACTCGATGTTCAGCCAACTGCGCAAACAGATCGGTCACAACAGCGACATGTCCCAAACAATCTGTGACTCCACGCCCATATAAGCGTTCTCCCTCGATTTGCAACATGAACGGCGGGCGTTGCCACTCGGCAGGGTCTGCCGGAACGACATCAAGATGCGCACCAACAAACGCCACCGTACGGGTGCTCTTCCCAGGATAGGTCAACAGCAGGTTGCCTCGCCCCTCAGCGTAGCTCACACGTTCTGCGCGAAGGCCGCCCTCTTGTATCAAAGGGGTCAGTTCAGAAAGAACGATATCGCCAGCCAGATCTTCTTGTGGTTGCGGTTTATCTTTCTGTGGAAAATTTTGCAGGCGCTCGCTGACCTCCATCATGCCATTGAGGACACGGAGGAAACGGTCTTCGTTGAGGTGCCAATCTTTGAGTGAGTTCAACGTTCTCTTTGGGGGTTAGGGGTTGGGGACTGGGGACTGGAGAGAGACAAACCACAGGCTCTACTCCGCCCCGTTCATGTAAGCGCTCTCCATTTTCGGCTGGTGAATTTCGACTTTCTTTAACTCTTGATCTCAAGATTCGGCTGATAGCTGACGGCTGGTGGCTGACGGCTTTCTTTCTTCCGATCCAACACCCAATTCGTCAGTTGATTCACATAGCGTTCGAGCGGAATGGCAGCTATCGTAATCAACGCGATAATACCCCACGCCAGGACACTAAAGAGAAGTTCAGGCATCTCGCGCATGCGCTCACCGAAGTAAATGACATAGGGCTGGTGCAACAAATACAGCCCGTATGAGAATGCACCAACGTAGGCTAAGGTCCCACCGAACCGTGGCAGGAGATCACACCACCGCGCAACGTGAGCAAGAATCACAAACAGTCCAGTGCCGATGAGTGCGTCATTAAAGATGTACGTCACAGAATTGGCGTAGCTATATAAGCCCAACACATACAGAACAGCGCCACCGGTGATCGCCGGAAACGAAAAGAGTCGATCATCAGCATCACTCGCCGAGCGGCGATAGAGCAAGCCCAGCACCATCCCTAACGCAAACTCCCACAGCCGCGACCCGCCAAACGCTCCCTGGACGTAATAACCGTGCGCACTGATCGTAAAGAGCAACAGATAACGAATGACTACGGTCGCGACACCGCAGACCACCAGAAACCAGACCGGCCCGAGCTTCTGCAGCATACGGAACAACAGCGGAAAGATGAGGTAGAGTTGAATCAGCAAGCCAAAATACCACCACGCCGGATTGATGTAGTAGAAGAGCGAGTACACCGGATAGACACGGTCTCCCAAAAGACTCAGGAAGAAACGGTAGTCGATCGGCTCAGGACGAGCCACAAACGGTGACACGAGATACACGAAGTGGGCCACCCAGTACATGGGGAACAAGCGTAACAAGCGTCCGCGATACCAGCCCAGCCAGCCATCTTCCGGAACGCCCGTCTTCGCCAAAGAGTAGGTCAGCCCAAAACCACTCAAGACGAGAAAGACAGCAACTGCATGAAACCCCACTGACCAGACCGCCACCCAAAAGCCATGACTCACACACCACAGGGTGCTGGCTGATGGCGTACACTGCTCAAGAAACTTAGGGAAATAGGCTGGCCCGAGCGGGTCAGGATAGCGATGATTCGTATACGTCGTATAGAAATGGAAAAAGGCGATCCAGAGAATCGAGATCCCCTTCATACTGTCGAGCCAGGTGAGTCGTATCGCGGGTTGAGCTGGTTTCGTCGCCTCATCCATCCTCTGTTTCCTTGTCGTAGCGGTTTACATCTGATGAAAAGGTTGCCGTCTTGATGAAGTGTATAGTATTTTTCTCCGCTTCGCACGCTGAGCGTTGTCAGTGCCCAAAGCCGGAGGCTGCGGTGTCTTGACTCTCGTCGGGTATCTCCATCCCAAGGATATGAATCGGCTCTGTCCGCACGAAGAACGTAAACACCACACTGCTCACCAGCGCCACCCCAGCCGCCACATAAAACAACATGATCCAACTCCCTGTCTCCTGAATGATGAACCCCGCGATTGTCGGGCCAAAGAGCCCGGCGAAGTTACCCGTGGTGTTCATCACACCGCCGACTGCCCCAACAGCTTGCGGCGCAAGTTCCCGCGGCATAGTCCAATAGCCAGACACTGCGAGTGAGAAGATGAAATAAAAAATCGTTAAGAGCACGATCGAGAGCCCGGTCGATGGCGCGTTCACCCCCAGTAAGAGGAACGGCACTGCCAACGCGACACTGATGCCCGGAAACCGCGCACGGGCAACGCGCGTCCCGAATCCCCGACGCAACAGCCAATCTGAAATCGCTCCTCCCGTAATCATGCCAAGGAAGCCTCCGAATGTGGGGAGCATCCCGATCTTGCCCATCTCCATCCGTGCTAATCCACGGCCTTCAACGAGATAGGTGGGCAACCATAAAATGAAGATCCACGCCACAAACGCGTACAGCATATAGGTCAGGCACAGAAAGATCACTGACGGTGTCTTGATTATCGACCAGAAGGAGGGCTGGTGTTGTTGCGAAGCGCGTGGAAGCACGTGGGCTTCAATGTAATCCCGCTCTTCTGTACCCACCTTTGGATGTTCGCGGGGAGTGTCGGTGGTGTACCAGAGCCACAACGCCATCCACAGAAACCCAAGCGCGGCATTGAAGTAAAATACCACTGGCCAAGAAAACGCTTCGATGATCCAGGTTGTGGTGGGATAGGCAAGCATCTGCCCGATCGAGGTGCCAGAAATGCTCACTGTCTGTGCTCGCCCGTATTCCTGTCGTGGGACCCAACGCGCGTTGAACACCGCGAGGGCCGGTAAACTGATGGACTCACACGCACCAACCAGGAAACGGAGCAAGAGCATTGGCCAAATTCCGTACTGCCCAAGCGGGGTCAAGGCAGTAAAAAGGGAAAACCCAGCGCACGACAGTGCCAACACTTTTCGTGCACTCCAGCGATCAGCAATTCGGCCCCCTGGAAATTGGAACAGCGCATAGCCAAGCAGGAAAGCGGAAAGAATGATACCAAACTGCTCTTTATCCCACCCTGTCTGGCGCATAATATCTGCGCCCGCCACCGCGATGTTCACGCGGTCGGCATAGTTAATGATCGTACTCAAAAAAAGCAGGCCAATAATGCTGTAGCGAACGGGCATGAGCCCTCCGGGAGATGACGAATTAAAAATTGAGAATTAAAAATGAAAAACGAAGACTGATGGAGTTCAGAACATTAGAAGCTGCATTCTGGCTTCCCAATTCTTCATTCTTCATTTTTAATTTTTCATTGCCCTAGATGCCTTCTTCCTTAAACACTTCCTTGGCGAGCTGGAACGCGTTCACTGCTGTCGGCACGCCTGCATAGAAAGCGATGTGGGTCAGGATCTCGATGATCTCTTGCTTGCTCAACCCCATATTGAGCCCGTTGGCGATGTGTCCTTTTAACTGTGGCAGCCGTTGCATCGCCATCAACGAGGCAATGGTAATTGCGCTGCGCATCTTGGGTTCGAGTCCAGGACGGGTCCATACGCGACCAAACACCACTTCGTTGATCATCTCTTCCAGGTCAGGCGCGAGTTCTCCGATCGCGCTGGCAGCACCAGCATTGCGTTTCCCCAACAGTTTCTTGCGCAACTCCAGTCCTTTTTCGAGATCAGCTTTATTCGCCATAATGCTCTCCTCCTTTTTTTATGTGACCTCACAATTAGAAGCCGGGACTATATCTCAAGACTAAGCGACGGCACAAGCAGATGAGCCTTGACAGAGCACCGCTCTCGGTGTTGAAGAAGGGCTGCGGTTACTGAGTACGCTGATGATGATTAGCAATCGCAGAACCGACCAAGGAGGGCTATTGTGAAATTCGGTCTTTTTTATCAACTGCCGTGTGCCGACGCTCAGTCGGAAACTGTTCGCTATCAAGAAACTATGGAGCAAGTCGCTCATGGTGACGCGCTTGGATTCGACTGTGCGTGGCTCGCTGAGTTGCATTTTTACAAAGCTTTTTCCATCATGTCCTCGCCGCTGTATGTCGCAACGGCAATTGCTCAGCGCACCAAACGTATCCGCCTCGGAATCGCCGTGAACCTGCTTCCGCTCAACCATCCATTACGCAGTGCTGAAGAAGGCGCGACCGTTGATATTCTCACCAACGGACGATTAGAATTCGGCGTTGGTCGTGGAGCGATTCCTTTACATTTTGCCGGATATAACGTTTCGCGTGACGAGAGTCGTGAGCGTTTTGAAGAAGCAATTGAAGTGATCAAAAAGTCCTGGCTCACAGAGTCATTTTCTCACCAGGGGAAGTATTTCACCATTCCTGAGACCAGTGTGGTCCCTAAGCCATTACAAAAGCCGCATCCTCCGCTACGTGTCGCCGCTAATAGTCCAGATACGGCAGTATTTGCTGGCAAGCACCATTACCCCGTGTTTGTTGCCTCAGTCACAAATCCTCTACCGCGGATGTTTGACCAGGTCGCAACCTACCGTCAGGCTTGGGCTGAAGGTACGGGGAATGGCGGAGGGAGCAGTCCCGATGTTTCGACGATGTTTTTCTTTCATCCTGGTGACAGCCTTGCGCAAGTACGACAGGATATTGAACCTAGCTTAAAGAATTACTTCTCCACCGTTTCCGGCATGGTCCGAGCAGGCGCCAAATCAGAAGGATCAAAAGCAACTGACGAGACGTATCGCTATCTCAACGAAGTGCAAAAAATGGTCGATTCGATCACCTTTGAAAAGATCAACGAGAGTATCGCTATCTTTGGGGCACCACAGGAATGTATTGCCAAAGTCAAAGAACTACACAGTAAGTTAGGCATGAAAGAACTGATTTGCTGGTTCAACCCTGGTGGGTTAGTGCCACACGAGAAAGTTTTGAAGGCCATGTCGCGGTTCGCCACAGAAATTATGCCAGAACTTCGGCAATTGTAGAATGCGGAATGCGGAATAGAAGGTCCGCAAATTCAATCCGCAATCCACAATCACCAATCCGCAATATGAAGATCACCGCTGTCCAAGCTACTCCACTGGCTATTCCGTTACGACACGAGACCCCTGAGTCGCCGTGGTCTACCGGACTGGGCCGACAAATCATCATTCAGGTTTTTACTGACGCTGGTGTCGTCGGTCTTGGCGAGGCATTCGCGTATGGCGTACCGCACGCCGTCTGCGCCGTCATTGAAGACCTCACACCGATGTTGATCGGTGCGGACCCGACACAGCCGGAAGTGGTGATGGATCGCTTAAGTCAGGCGGCTTCGTTATACGGACGACGTGGTATTGGCTTGTTTGCACTCAGCGGCATCGACATCGCATTGTGGGACATTCTCGGCAAGGTTAAGAAACAGCCATTGTATCGCCTGCTCGGCGGCACTGAAGCGCGATTGTTACCGACCTATGTCAGCCTGCTTCGGTATCACAATCCACCAGAAGTTGCCCAAGTTGTCGCGCGCTGTTTAGAGGCAGGCTTTCACGCCATCAAATTACACCAGATCGATGTCAAGTCGGTAGAGATTGCGCGACGTGTGGCCGGAAACGATGTCGAGTTGATGCTCGATGTCAATTGTCCGTGGAATAAAGAAGATGCGTTAGCGTTCGCTCGTGCCGTCGCACCGTATCGGCCTGCATGGCTTGAGGAACCCGTATGGCCACCCGATGATTACTTGAGCCTTGCGTATGTCCGGCAAGGTGCGGGAATGCCGATCGCCAGCGGTGAAAATGAAGGAACCGTGTACGGATTCCAGAGTCTCTTCATGCGCGAAGCAGCAGATATCGTACAGCCGAGTGTCACCAAGGTGGGCGGGATCAGTGAATGGAAGAAGATAGCCGAACTGGCAGTGAGGCACGGAACGCAAGTCGCCGCGCACTCGTTCTATTTTGGCCCTGGTTTTGTTGCGACATTACATCTCATGGCTGCGCTGCCCGGCTGTACGTACGTCGAGGTTGCCGGTTGCACGCTAGAAGCTCCACTGTTCCAGGAACCCTTCACTTTTCGTGATGGAAACATCGCCGTCCCTGAAGGTCCAGGATTAGGCGTCACATTGAATACCGAAGTCTTCGGCCGTTATCCGTACACATCTACAGGGCAGAGTTTGAACGTGCGTGGGTAGCAGTCTCCAGGTGAACGCTCGTCCTCATAAAATCTCCACCACAATAAACGTTAGCGACTTCCAGCCGATAGCCCCAGCAGGGAGCAGTACCGGTCTTCGCGCGCACTGAGAAAGCGCATGAAAACAGTCGATGGCCTCCTCCCAAGGAACACGCGGCTATGAACCACGCCTCACATCCAGCGCAAAATCACACTTCAACCGTTCCATCAAAAGCACCGTACGTTTACATTGCCGCACTCACATTTTCACTGATTGCATCGTTCTGGTCACCGCTCGAACTTGGCTTCCTTCTGGTTGCTATTGTCACCAGCGGGATCTGTTTCTGTTTGATGGGCAGCTCGGCACGGTGGATGCAGTACACGTTTGTTCGTTTTCTCGTATTCTGGGGACGGTCCGCTGTCCCCGCCCGTCATGCCTATACGTTCTTCTATCCATCCAGCGAGCCTCAGAGTTTTCTGATCGCCCTGCAATATATGGCAGCATGGGTCGTCGTGTTCGCCGGACTGCAGTGGCTTGTCCAGGTCGCACTCAATGAACTACAAGTCGAAGAGGAAGCGTAGAGCAGTGCGATTCCTGGCTGCTCACCGCAACAGGGGAACGATTCGTGTGAGGCAGTGGCGGAATTGGCTGTACGTTTTGGTGTGATCATCGCCGAATGAATACGCAACTAACGAAGTGTCTCTCAACTGTCTTCGTTCGAACTTTCCTTAGCCGATAGTCGTTGTAGGGCAAGGAGGTTCGGTAATGAGCGAACTGAACGAACTACTAGAAGCATAGTGTGGTGCAACAATATTGGCGGTGCCCCGTGCTGTATTCAAAGCCCTGATTATCCAACCTGTCCGCAGTGTAAAACAACAATGCAGTTCTTAGCGCAGTTCGATTCTGAGCTACCCACCGAAACCGGAGAACAATTCATGTGGGGTAGCGGTGGCCTTGGCTACGCGTTCTGGTGCGACCGGTGCCGAGTGAGTGCGTGGTTGACGCAGTGCACCTAGCAAGGGTCGCCACGCAAGACCGAGGCGTTGATAGGCAGGTAGAACTGCCATCAGCCGTAACGTTCCCTTGACAACCTCACAGCCGAGGCAGATAAGGAATTCCATTGGGCGCTCAGGTTACCTGCGGCGACACTGTGAAAATACGTAAGGAGGACTTCCTATGGGACGTGTATTCTTCCGAGGGGCAAATCTGATTGATGGAGTGAATAAACCACAACCAAATACCACGGTTGTCGTCGAAGGCAATCGCATCAAAGCCGTCGGGACGAACGGCAATCTACCGAAACCTACAGCACAGGATGTTATTTATGATCTCGGTGGCAAAGCGCTGATGCCGGGTATGGCCATGTGTCACTATCATGTGGCGTATGACAACGTGTTCAGCATGAACGACATCGACATGAAGCATCCGCCTACGTATCTGACACTCATTGCGGCCAAGAACGCGGAGACGCTGCTTCGCTCTGGATACACTGGTGCGGTCGGTGCAGGGACGATGCACAACATCGATGTCACGCTGAAAAAGGCGATCGATAACGGCATGATCCCCGGCCCGCATTTTCTCGCCTGCGGACGCGATCTCGTCACCACCGGTGACTCTGTCGATTGCCACCCCAATTTCTGGAAGCTCAACATGGATGGCCTCGCGCGCATTTGTGACGGACCAGACGATTTTCGTAAAGCCGTGCGTGAAGAAATTAAGGGTGGCGTTGAAATCATTAAACTCTATCCCACTGGTGGACACGGCCTCATGTGGTCCGCAGATGTCATGACCATGAGCCAAGCGGAAATCGACGCCGCTGTCGAAGCTGCGCACGAACGTGGCAAGAAAATTCGCGGCCATATCATCTCGAAGAAAGGTATCCTTGCTGGCCTCAAAGCGGGCATCGATGTCATCGATCATGGCGATATGATGGATGAAGAGTGCATCGAAGAAATGGTCAAACAAGGCACCTTCGTCACCCCAAGCTTATATTTCCCCTGGATGATGGTGGAAGAGAAACGCAAGACCGGCAAGAGCGGTTTTGGCGGTGTTGAAGAAATGGCCAAAGGATTAGAACACTCCTACAACATTATCCCCAAAGCGCAAAAAGCTGGTGTGAAGTTCGTTATTGGTGATGACTTCGGTATCGGCTCGATGCCGCATGGCGATTACACCAAAGAGCTTGAAGCCTACGTCAAAGGCCCTGGCATTTCTCCGTTAGAAGTCATTACCTGGGCAACGAAGAACGGCTATGAGCTGCTCGGCCTCGGTAAAGAAGGTGGGACGATCGAAGCTGGCAAGCTCGCAGACCTATTAGTAGTCGATGGCAACCCAGCAAAAGACATCGGTGTGCTGAAAAACCGTGATAACCTCGACGTCGTCATGAAAGGCGGACAGTTTGTGACCTGCCAACTGACACCGAGTAAGGCCCGGGTGCAGAAGGCTGCATAATAAAGAACGAACCGGAGATGGGGAGAATCGGAGACTAGTAGATGACCACAGCAATTTTGACAGGTGAACAGTCAAAGGTGCAACGAGATTGCTTCGCTGCGCTCGCAATGACCCCCACCCTCGTCATTGCGAGGAGCGGAGCGACGCAGCAATCTCAACCTGTCAGAATCTCTGTGGCGAGCCACTCGTAGATAGTCCAGAAAGTTTTGATGGATAGCTCAAGGGACGTCATTCCCGCGAATGCGGGAATCCAGGAGACTTAACGACAGACCACTACTGAATTTCCCTGGATGCCCGCCTGCGCGGGCATGACGAAACCCTATCCCTCAAAATTAAATGGACTGACTACTAGTTCTCCTCTCCCCTTTTTTCTCACCGTTTCTTCGTTTCCCTGCTTCCCCGATTCTTCTACAGTTTCTCCCATTCACCCATTCGTCTTCCGGATTCCCCCTCATCGCCACATCGTTTTTTCTTGTCTACACTCTGTAGGCAATGACTACCCTTTCTGCCGGAGAGTCCCATAATCTCACACTACGGCGGCGGGCAATTTTGCTGTCGGTTTGTGTCGGCACTGCTCTGCTCATCATCAAGTTTCTCGCCGCCGCGTTTACCGGGCCAGCGGCGATCTTATCTGATGCGCTTGAGTCCATCATTAATGTCGTCGCCAGTGTCTTTGCGTTTTACAGTATCACCTTCAGTGCACAACCTCCTGACCGTGCCCATCCGTATGGACATGGAAAAATCGAGTCGTTTTCTGCCGGGTTTGAAGGTGCGCTTATTATCTTGGCCGCGCTCGCTATTCTCTGGAAAGCAATTCCCGCCTTTTTCACACCGCTTCCCTTGGTCCAACTCGATATCGGTATTCTGCTCATCGTGGGAACAACAGTCGCGAATGCCCTGCTCGGATGGTTGCTGATTCGAGCGGGAAAGCGCACCGGCTCCCTCGCACTCACGGCAGATGGAACCCATGTCTTAACCGACGTCTATACCAGCATCGGTGTCGTTATTGGGTTAGGTCTCGTCGCTGCCACTGGGTGGACCATTCTCGACCCCATCACGGCTTGTGTTGTAGCGGTGAACATCATTATTTCCGGTGTCGCCTTGATCCGACAATCGGTCAGCCATCTCCTCGATACCGCCGACGAACAGGTACTGCAGGGAATTGTCGATTCGCTGCAGCATATCCGCCGCCCGGAGTGGATCGACCTCCATCACCTCCGCTCATGGAGTTCTGGCACCCAACATCATATAGACTTTCATCTGACCCTTCCGCGCTATTGGAATCTTGAACAGGGCCACACCGCGGAGGCAATAATCTCAGAATGGGTAGTTGAACATCTCGGTGGACAGGGAGAGGTACTCGTCCACCTTGACCCGTGTACTTCCCACCATTGTCGAAGCTGTCGGCTGTTAGAATGTCCAGTACGTGATCTCCCTTTCCGCGCTACTCTCCCCTGGACCGTCGAATCAGCCATTGGTGATCCCACCCTTCGCACCTTTGCCGCTGACTAGCCAACCTTTTATTCTAGCGCTGCCAGCAACATCGCGATTCCTGGTGTTTCCCTTTGCCTTTTTAGGCAAAAATCAAGAAAAAATAGTCAGTTACCTCTATTTTTGATGAATTATTCCCCGTGCCCGATAAAAGCTTTACCCGAATATCTATCTTTCCTCCATTTGACAGACCCAAAGATTGTCAGATATAGCCCTCTCCCGGGTGGAGAGTGTGTAAAGCTGCTGTGCTCATTTCAGAAACCTCGCGCCCTTCCGATAAATCCTATAGCGAGCACAGCCATGGGACGTGTGACAGCATCTATCCTGAAACCTGGAATGGTTTTGAGTAAACCGGTATTTAATGACTACCGGCAGCAGTTAGCTGATGCCGGAACGATTCTTGACACTCGTGTCATCAGCCTCCTGCAAACCTGGGGTGTGATCGACGTTGAAGTGCAAGGGATCGCTGAACCGACCTTACAAGAAATTGACATGCGAATGTCGACCAGTAGCACGCTGCAAGAATGTGCAGCAATCATTGAAGATCGGTTCTACGGTGCCGACCAGCATGTGTTTGTGATGGAACTCCAGCGCTTAGTCAAATTGTCTGCACTGAAAGAGGCAGAAGGCGAAGGGGCACTTAGGGTATGATACCGGAATTGTTGACAGGAGAACCGGCACTGGTCGTTGAACGGATTCATGATCTGCCGACGCTACCGGAAGTGTACCAGCGGCTCTCTTCAACTATCGATAATCCCTTTTTTTCGCTGTGGGAGATTGAACGGATCATCAGGCAAGATCCGGTGATCACCGCTCGGCTGCTCCATTTTGTCAATTCACCGCTGTATAGCTTGAACACGCCAGTAGCGACGGTAAGCGAGGCGATTCGCACGGTCGGGTACGATGCCCTCAAACAGTTGATCTTGACCACGAGCGTCATCGACATGTTCCAACAGGAGCAGCATGGCGCATTATCTATACATACCTTCTGGGAGCATTGCTTGGGTACCGCGGCAGCGGCACGACAACTTGCTTCGTGGATCGGCGCCGAGTGTCCTGAAGAATTTTTTGTTGCTGGATTACTACACGATATCGGTAAGCTGATTCATAACCACTATGCACCAGACAAGTTTCGCACTGTGGTCGCGCTGGCAACTGCAGAGCGCTTGACCCTTGAAGCGGCAGAGCAAAAAGTTCTGGGGTTTTCGCATACGCAAACCGGAGGTTTTTTAGTGCATCGCTGGGGGTTGTCTCCTGCGATCCAACGGGCAGTAGCCTATCACCATTCCCCGTCCGTCCCGGATTTGCTGTCTCCGACGTTACACGAACATGTCGTCCACTGTGCGGATTTAATTAGTATCGGACTCGGCTTGGGATTCAGTGGCAGTTGCCACTTCCCACCCTTTGTCCCGTTATCGTGGGAAGTGTTGCGCCTATCTTCCGGCCACCTCGCGGAAGTTTTGCGCGCGACGCAACGTGAAGTAACACACCTCATGACCATTCTCTTTGGCGATTATGCGGAATGACGACACAAACATAGAGAGCAGGATTGGTGGTTCGGCGGCGATACCAGCGCCACCCGACCCGCAAGTTCAGCTACGCCGACTGCAAGCGGAAACCCAGGCTTTGATCAGATACCTTGATCGAGTTGAATCCCTCTGGGTGAACTTACAAAAGCGATCGAGCGTCAATCTGCTACCGGTTGATCTCCTGTCCTATTTTCTTGCCGAAGTCGAAACGCTACTGCCAAATGTCTTGTCAGCGATCTACCGCGTTGACCCGCGCACGTATGAGTTCACCCTCGAACGCTGCGTGCCTTCGGGACTCCAGGCCGACCTGGAGAACGAAACGCAACTGCAAATTGCACAAGGGAACTTTGCCCTTGCTCTCCGTCGGAGTCGGCCAACTATTTGTGCCAGTCAACGAGTCCATCACTACCATCCACGCGTGCGATCGATCCTGCTTATTCCACTGGTCACCTTGCAAGAAGTCCATGGTATGGCGTTAATCGCTGGTGAACGTACCGAACAGGACATTGCACCGTACGAGTTGAAACTCCTCTCCATTCTCGCTGGTCAGACCTCACTCGCACTGGAAAGCTCTCAACGTGAAGTGGCCCTCCAACGCCAGCGGGCAGAGCTTGATCAAGAGGTCCGCAATCGTACGGCTGACCTCACCAAAGCCAATGCCGCCCTGCAACAGCAATTACAGGACATGGAAATCGATCTGCGCAGTGCCTATGACGACGTTGAGCGCTTATCTTTGGCCGATCGTATGCGGGACAGTGTACTTTCGACAACCTCGCATGAATTACGCAATCCGCTGGGTGTGATCATTGGCTCACTCGACGTCATTCGCGAAGAGTGGCGTGACCTCTTACCACCCGAAGGTCAACAGCTGCTCGACATGTGCGCGCGCAACAGTTCTTCACTCCTATCAATGCTCACCGATCTGCTGGACGTGTCCGTGCTCCGTGGAGAAAAGATCGTCCTGTATCCGCAGCGTCTCACGTTTGCTCTCGTTGTGCAGAAAACTTTTGAGGCCTTGGGCTCTTTGGCAAAGAATCATAACGTCAAACTCCTCAATACCGTTGCGCAGGACATGGAAATCTACGCTGACCCAGGGCGGTTACAACAGATCCTGACCAGTCTGGTCAGCTACGCGATCAAAAACTCGAAACGTACCGGAGCTTACGTCCTCGTAGGTGCCGCACGAGAAGGGAAACAAGTCACCGTCGGTGTCACCGATAACGGCATCGGCCTCTCGCGAGAGCAGCAAGAACAGCTCTTTAAGCCCATATTCGAAGAGGACGGACAGACCACCACAGCACGGAAGGGTGCAAGTCTGAGCCTCGCGTTATGTAAAGTGCTGGTTGATCGGCATGGTGGACGAATTTGGGTCGAAGGCTCTCCGGGAAAAGGCAGCCGGATCTTTTTCTCATTGCCAACCGAGTCAGCAGTATCGTCAAGTGCTGCGTAAAGCGTCAGACACGACATGGTTCATTCGGTGTAGCGTGCACGCAGCGCACGCTACAGATTTGTGCGGGCGACACGATTACCCTCGCACCGTCGCTCCACACAAGCTGTGGATAACGGAAAGTACGACATCCGTACCCTGCTCGAATGCTTCTCGGCGAATGTACTCATTTGGCTGGTGGGCTTGGTCGAGATCCCCAGGACCGCAAACGATCGAGGTAATCCCTGCCTGAGAGAACTGACAGCCATCGGTGGTAAAAGGTATCCCTCCGCTCGATTCCTGCTTGAGAATAGTCGCTAACGTCTTCTCAAGAACCGTATCGCGTGGGGAAAGTAGCGGCGGCACCACGAACGCCTCACCCACAACGATCGTCGCCCTATGCTCGGGCGAACCATAATCTCGCGGGTCAATCTGCTGTACGCGGCGAGCAATTTCACGATGGACCAATAGCGGGTCAACATCCGGCAATGAGCGATAGCTCACTTGAATCGTACATTCTTCGGCAATCATGTTTGCTGCGGTACCACCACGGATCATACCAAAGTTGAGTGTCGTATACGGCGATTCAGGAAACTCACGAATAAACGCCGGTGACGATTGCGTTCGCAACTCGGCTTGGTAGCGGCCGATCGTCTCAATGACTTTCCCTGCGACCGCAATCGCATTCACTCCTTGTTCAGGAATGCTGCTGTGGCCACCTTTCCCCCGTACAGTGATAGAAAAAACGATAATGCTCTTGTGTGTGTAGCCGATGCGGTAAGAGGTCGGTTCGCCAATCCAGGCCTGCCGTGGCTGGGGGATGTCGCGAAAGAACTCTGGTAATACCGGCAGGAGTTTCGCTGCTCCAAGACAGCCGACTTCTTCATCGGCAGTAAAGAGAAAAACTAGCGGTTGCTTCAGAGTAGCACGATCAATCCGCTTAGCGGCTTCAACACATTGGGCAAGAAACACTTTCATGTCAGAGGTTCCACGACCGTACACATGTGAGTCGGTAATCTCCAACTGCAGTGGGTCACGCGTCCAGCCGGGTTGTCCTGTAAAAGGCACAACATCAATATGGCCAGAGATGATCAGCCCGTTTGGTTCAGGTGGACCAACAGAAGCCACAAGGTTGGCCTTTGGTACTCCACCAACATCCATGCGATGGAAAGCCACGGAGAATCCGTGATCAGCCAAATGAGATCCGAGATACTCTACGGCAGCAACATTGCTCTTGCTACTGACGGTATCAAAGGACACTAGACGACTCGCGACTTCCTGTAGATAGGTATTCATTCGGTTCCCCTTAGCTCAATTTTTCATCATTGAGCACGTGCGTGGATTGATCCGCGTCATGAAAAGAGCAGAATAGTCATATAGCAGTGTAGGACAAGCCCCTGTTGATTCCCTACGGAGGATACGCTCATGAAAAAATCGCTTGTTTGCTTTTGTCTCGTTCTCACAGCGTGTGTACTCTTTCCTGCGAGAGGATGGACGGGAGGGATGCATTTTGGTGGCGGACATAGCAGTGGTCATTTCGGTGGTGGACAATCTTTCGGTGGACACCAACATTTTGGCGGAGGTAGGTACGGTAACTTTGGGAGTCCAGGCCCATTTACGAACTACGGCAGCCCGGCATTTCGTTCTCCGGGGTTCGGTCGCTCTCCGTACTGTCCATCTCCGCCACGGTTCGGATCGTCGTCGTCCTTTCGCCAGGGCATTCCGTTCTTCTCACCTGGATTTTCCAGTCGGCGATTCGTCTATCGGCAACGGCTCAGCCCTGCTGGCCCACCTCCAATCGGTGCTCCCGGTTCAACCCCTTCTCTATCAACCGCCCCAACACGTGCGCCGACATATTTCTACTGTACCTCACATGGCTTTCGTTACACCGACCAACAGGCGTTTTTCGAGCATCTCAACTTTGCGCATTACGTTCCTCTCCAGCGCGCAGCTGAGTATTGTCAGCGGGTGGAGAACGGATTGATTTTCTCTCATGATTAAGAGTAAGGTCGCGCCACAAAGGAGGGGAGAGATATGACCAAACTCGATGGGCGCGTAGCGATTGTCACTGGCGGTGGCCAAGGCATCGGTCAAGGGGTCGCGTTATGTTTAGCGCGCGCAGGTGCGCATGTCGTCATCAATGAACTACAACAAGACCGGACAACGCAAACCGTCACGGCTGCGCAAGCACTCGGCGTCCAGGCTGTGGGAGTAGAGGCGAACGTGACCCAGGCGACGGATGTCGATCGCCTGGTACAAACAACGCTCGACCGCTTCGGCAAGATCGATATGCTGGTGAACAATGCCGGCGTCGTTGTCGTAAAGTCGATCGACAAACAAACCGAAGCTGACTGGGATAACGTTCTGAGTGTCAACCTCAAAGGCGTATTCCTCTGCTGCCATCGCGTGGTGCAAGAAATGATCAAGCAGAAACGGGGAGCGATCGTCAACATCGCATCGATTGCCGCGTTCCACTACACCGTTCCGCATGTCCCGTATGCGGCTTCAAAAGCAGGAGTCGTCGCCTTGACTCGCGACCTCGCCTATGAGGTGGCGAAACATGGAGTTCGGGTCAACGCGATTGCGCCAGGCCCGATTGAAACACCGATGATGAACAGTGCGCTCACGCGACAGCAAAAGGAAGCGTATGCGCAGCAGATTCCCATCGGTCGCCTCGGTCAGCCGCAGGATATTGGCAACGCCGCGGCGTTTCTCTGCTCTGACGAAGCCAGTTATATCACCGGAGTCACACTACCAGTGAGTGGTGGAACTGATTTACGGGTGTCGACGTCGTAGAAATAAGGAGTGAGTGAATAATCGGCCATGATCAAACTCAGCGTCAACGTCAACAAAATTGCCACACTCCGTAATGCCCGCGGTGGAGATAACCCAAGCGTTATCCATGCTGCGCAAACCGCGATCGCAGCGGGTTGCCACGGCATCACTGTCCATCCACGTCCTGACGAGCGCCACATCCGTCGCCGCGATGTTTTGGACTTATCCGCGATGCTGAGCGTGGAGTTCAACATCGAAGGGTATCCATCGCCGGAGTTTCTTGATCTCGTGTGTCAGGTGCGACCAACGCAGTGCACGTTGGTCCCTGACCCACCAGATGTACTGACATCTAACGCGGGTTGGAATCTCAAAGGGGATGTCGACTGGTTACGCGACGTCTTGCAACAGTTGAAAGATAACGGTATCCGCACCAGCCTGTTTCTCGAGCCAGATACTGAACAAGTGCGACGGGCAAAAGACATCGGTACCGACCGCATCGAGTTATACACAGAGCGCTACGCGAGAACATTCGCTACCCCTGAGGGTCAACGCGTGTATGAAGCGTATCATCGCGCTGCAGCAACCGCACAAGACATCCGACTTGGCGTCAACGCCGGGCACGACCTTGACCTCAAGAACCTCCCCTTTTTGGCGCAGAACCTCCCTGGGTTATTAGAGGTGTCGATCGGTCATGCGTTGATTTGTGATGCCCTGTATATGGGATTCACCAATGCGGTCAAGGCATACTTGCAGGCGTTAGAAACATAGCCTTGCTGGACAAGCCCGCTACACCGCACGATGTAGGGCGGACCTTGCCCAGCACCCCGCAGAAAGAACACTTACACTTTTACTCCTGCCTTCGCCGCCAGCGAGGTATAACTTGCGCCCTCTCCATTGTCGGTCGTCACCGGGAGGCCCGTATCACGCCAGCCAGCGAGGGGCTTTCCAGCTTGGTCTTGTCCGCCACCAAAGCCACCCATGACATTGGAGACGTTGGAATAGCCAGCTTTGTCCAACATATCGGCTGCCCGTTGCGAGCGGCCACCAGCTTGGCAGCCAACGACGATCACCGCATCCTTGGCAACATTTGCTTCAACGACTTTGACAAAGTCTGGGTTGGGCGAGGGTTGCCCTGGTTGTTGAAAGAAAAAAGCAGGGATATTGATCCCTCGTTGCGGATGTCCAGCGGAGAATTCTGGGACAGTGCGGACATCGAGGTAGATGACAGCCGTATCTTTTTGCATAAGGTCATGGGCTTGTTGTGGAGTAAGTTGTTTGACGGCCATGTGAACCTCCTTCTATGACGAATGAACACGCAACACGTACCACGTAACACGCAACACGTAACCACCCCTCCCTTTTAGGGGTAGGCTTTTACGCTGAGCAAAGACGAGACGTCATTCCCGCGAAAGCGGGAATCCAGGGAGCATACGCAATCGTTCAGGGGTGAAGCTCCTGGATGCCCGCCTGCGCGGGCATGACGAACACGCGGATCCTCACGAGGGGCAATCCGTGCCAATTGTGGCTTGGATAAAAACCTACCCTTATGAGACCACCCCTCCCCCTTGTACGTTGAACTCATTCCGCTTTACGATCCGTTTCTCACGCATCATGTTTCACGCGTTTTTCCCGAGGAGGAAGCTATGAGTGACAAAGCTGTGTATTGGAACCGCGAAGGAAGCGTTGGAGTCATCACACTCAATCGCCCAGCAAGTTATAACGTTCTCAGTCAAGACGTTGCCGTTGGCCTCCAACAAGCCGTGCGCGAGTGCGGTGCTGAGGACAGCATCCGCGCCATCGTTCTGACCGGCAACGGTAACGCGTTCTGTGGTGGTGGTGACATTAAATTCATGGTCGCAGTCCGCGAAGCGAACCGCTCGATTGAAAGCTTCGATGAGTTATTCCGAGTACTGCACGGAACCATCATTGCCATGCGCGAGTTGCCAAAGCCGATTATTGCCGCATTGAACGGCGTTGCCGCAGGTGGCGGTCTGGGCTTAGCGCTCGCCTGTGATTTCCGCATTGCTTCACCTAAAGTGAATCTCCTAACAGCATTTCTTGGCATCGGCGCAAGTCCAGATTCGAGTTCGTCATTCTTCCTCCCACGGTATGTTGGAATTGGCCGTGCGACCGAACTTTTTCTCCGTAATAAGCCGGTCGGTGCAGAGGAGGCGCTCACGCTCGGTCTCGTCAATGCCGTTGTGCCGCCGGAACACGTCATGCCAGAAGCAATGAAACTCGCCAATGAACTCGCGCAAGGACCAACCGCAGCTTTCGGACGGACGAAGCTCCTTCTCAATCAAAGCTTTAACACGTCTTTGCAGAATCATCTTCACAGCGAAGCGCAGCTCATCACCATCTCGGCGCAAGCGCCGGATTTTATCGAAGGCACAAATGCCTTTGTGGCCAAACGGAAAGCCCAGTTTTCGGGGAAATAACGGGAGGGTTCATGCAAGCAATTCGCGCAATCAATCCTGGTGGCCCAGAGGTTTTACAACTCGTAACCGTTCCGGACCCCACTCCCACAGCAGAGCAGATCTTAGTACGTGTACGCGCCACTGCGCTGAATCGTGCCGACACCTTACAGCGTGCAGGGAACTATCCTCCTCCCCCAGGAGAAAGCGATATTCTCGGCCTTGAACTGGCGGGTGAAGTAGAAGCAGTCGGTTCTGCTGTCACAGGCGTCAAACCAGGCGATCGCGTCTGTGCACTCGTCGGCAGTGGCGGGTATGCCGAGAAAACTGTGTTCGACGCCCGGATGGCAATTCCAATTCCCTCCGGGTGGACTTTTGTTCAGGCTGCCGCAGTCCCAGAAGTCTTTTTTACCGCGCAAGAGACCATGTTCACCCTTGGCAATCTTCAAGCTGGGGAAACAGTGCTGATTCACGCCGCAGCAAGTGGTGTCGGGACTGCTGGTATCCAGATGGCACGTGAGATTGGCGCGCGCATTCTTGTCACTGCTGGTTCAGCAGAGAAGATTCAACGCTGTATCGAACTCGGAGCCAGTGCAGGCTGTAACTACAAAGAGCAAGACTTTGCTGATTGGGTCAAAGAAGTCACAAATAGTCAGGGGGTCGACCTGATCGAAGACTTCATCGGTGCAGGCTATTGGAATAAAAACCTGCAGAGCTTGAAGATCGGTGGCCGACTCGTGCTGGTCGGGTTGATGGGTGGTGTCAAAGTCGAAGCCAACTTGCAACTGATCATGGCCAAACGGTTGCAGATATTCGGCTCAGTGTTGCGCGCACGCACCCTTGCCGACAAGATCGACATCACGCAACGTTTCCGCGAGCGATGGCTGCCACTCTTGGCGTCAGGCCGTATCAAACCGATCGTCGATCGTGTTTTCCCACTAGCGAAGGCCGCCGAGGCGCATCGCTATATGGAGGAAAACCGCAACTTTGGGAAAATTGTCCTTGAGGTCTAACTCAGCCACAGCACATTCGTACACTTTATGTTGCACCCTCGCAGAGGTGTCATGCTGAGCCCTTCGACTACGCTCAGGATAACCTCCGCGAAGAATCTCTCAGAGAGACCCTTCGTTGCACTCAGAGTGACAACACCGGTATGCCAATCTCTTGGGGTTTGATTGAGACACCGAACTCCGAACTATCTGCAACTCCGAACTGCCTTAGCTGGTCTTCTCGTATTTCCACCCGCTCTCAATCATCCACAAACGGTGACGTTGGCCTGGACGGTCGACGTTGACATCAGGATAGCCAACGTCATCTTCGTACATCGAGCAGATGCCTCCAGTCACTTTGGTGTAGCGTGGTACGAAGATTTCAGGCTCTCTTGCGCTGAGGTGAGAAAGCGTCTCGGTCACTGAACGATAGGTTGACAACTTCGTCAGTGTCACAAAGGTTGGTGGGGGAAGCTCAATTTCTTTCTCACGTTGTGCAGCTAATGCGAGATCAGGCCGCATCCAGCGATGATCATGGATTTCATCGCCATCGATCTGTACCGCCTCATCTCTTGCTGCAGCCAGAAAGAACCAGGTCGAATATCTTTGCGGTTGTCCTTCTGGAGTGGTCCAGTGAGACACCCAAATCATCTCCTCATGAGGTACCGTCAAACCAGCTTCTTCCTGAGATTCACGTACAGCGGCCCGCCGTGCTGCAGCCAACATGTCTTCAGGGCTTTCCGGCGTATGATCCTCTGGGTCAATACGTCCGCCGGGAAAAACCCATGCGCCGCCATGAAAGGCGATTTTTGAGTTACGTCGCAGAAGCAGGGTTTCAAGATGCCCACCGGCTTCACGGACAAGAATAACTGTTGCTGAAGGAATTGGAGTAACTACGGGTGCGTTTGCCATCCGGCTACTATAGCGGGTGCAAAGAAATACGGCTAGCGCCGAGCTATACAGAGAGAAGGAACGGAGAGTCGGTAGCTCGAACAATGGATCGGCAAATGAAAGAATGCGAGAAGGGGAAAAGCTGATGCGGGAAATCAGAGAAAAAGGAAACGGGAGAAGGGCGGGCGCCGGTTCTCCCGTTCGTCTTCAGTCTCACCGTTGCTGTCCTCAGGATGCTACTGCCACGGCCAGTCGCGGGAATAGCCGCGCCGACGACCGACGGTAAATTCCGCGCGACACCCTTGATCAACCCATACTCCACCAGAATCATACCCCCAGGACTGCCATTTGACACACTGCCGATCGGAGAGTTGCCGTTCCAGTCGAACGTAACCACCAGTATCGGTTGGGCAGTAACTATACCGACCACCTTTACTGGCACAGCGAGTTGTTTGGGCCGCAGGAGCAGACTCATCATAGTAATCGCGCCGATCGTAGTCGCGGGGTCGTTTACGTGGCTCGTTATAATAGTCGCGTCGCCCGACAATAAAGCGCGCACGGCAGCCGTTATCTACCCACACACCCCAATCATCATAGCCCCAGGTCCGTCCAGCCACACACGGAGCGTCTGAGTATTGCTCGTCAAGCCGCACATACCCATCAGTCTGTGCTCGACAATACTGATGCCGCCCGCTCTCACTTGCACAGTTAATCGACTGTGCAGCTTGAGCTGGCACTGATAGCAAGCCGATCACACTCAGGCCTGTGAGCAGCGAGAAGACACACGCTTTCCTGCCCAACGACACAAACCATTGCGGTTTACTCATACCAACACCCCCTCCTTCCCACGTATAAAGTCTATTTCACACGTTGCCAAGTGATTCGCATGTTGAGCTGTTCGTTGCCCACTTGTCGTTGCGGGGGCTTTAGCACGAGGGTGTCGCCAGAAAGTTCATAGAACCGTTTCTGATCGGAACCGACGTAGTTGGGAAACGAACTAATTTCGACATGGTGGACGACAAAACCTTCAGCCTCGTTGATTTCGTAGGTCCCGAGATACGCGCTATACCCTTCCCATGCCGCTTTCAGCTCTTCGGGCGTTCCTTTATCGATATCACTCACAGCAAACTTGGGACGATCTGGTCGCATGATCTGTACCGCAACGTGCCCGGTGTTGTCGTACATCAAATAGCCCATAGGTTTCGCGCCATACCGAGCAGGCGTTGGTGCGACCTCCCCGTTTGGTCGTCGTGCTTCAACAGAAACCAGCCGCCAGGTGCCAATAAATTTGCTCGCGATTTCTGATTTGTTGCTCATACGTTCCCTCTTTGCTTTTTCTAACTTCTCTTCAGCATATACCGAGGTCACAGAGATATACCCCGCGAGTCCAAGGAAAATAACTAAAAGTGACAGTTTTCTCATTGTCACTACGCCTCCCCTAACCAAGGGTTCGCGCGCCTGACGCACGAACCCACATTTGATGAGTTCAGGTGGGCAATGCCCACCCTACTCTCTCGACTCCGAACTGCGAACCGTTTGACACTCCTAGGCTCTCTTCACCGCCAACACGCTGCCCTCGCCATCGCCAGCAAGGTAAATCGTGCCGTCACTGCCAACCGCCAATCCGGCAAAGGGTGAGAGGGGGCCAGGGATTAGACCGGCTATGCCCATGAGTGGCTTCGGGGTGATGCCAGGAGCAGCACCCACCGGAAGATGCGTTGCAATAGTTTGACGCTGCTTAGTTGATAGCGAGAAGCTCGTCAGTTCTTTACTGCCAACATCAAGAATGAGCAGTTGATCTCCAGCAAGGGCAACACCATGCGGGGTTTGCAGTCCTTCCACAACTGTACTTTTCCCACCGTTGAGTTTAATCACACGACCGGCACTGGCTTCGCTGACATAGCAGGAACCATCCGACGCTGCCGCAACACCTGCAGGCCGCCCTAATCCTTGCGCCACAACTGACACGTCACCTTTAGTGCTGACCTTCACTACTCTGCCCGCACCGGCTTCAGCCACAATCGCCGATCCATCTGGCGCACAGGCCAATCCCAAGGCTTCTTGCAAACCGGTCGTCAATTCCTGAGACGCGCGCGTCCCAGGATGATACGAGCTGACAGACCCAGCCGAATTGGTCACATACAGTGCTCCACCTGGACCAGCCGCAACACCACGAACAAAACCTGGAAATCCTTCATCAAGCAGCATCCCCGGTCGACTACGCTTACCATCGCGTGAGATCACCACGACACTCATACCGTCACCAGCATAGAGTGTCCCATCACCGCCAACGGCGAGTCCCATCGGTCCAAGCAAGCCGGCTGGAACCAAGACACGTTCTTGGCCATTATTGAGGATCTCGGCGACCCCACCATCGATAAAGTGAGAAATGAACAGCCGGTTATCAGCATCGACCGCAAAGTTATCGATGCCTGGTCGCACTTTGGCAACCACCGTTTTCGCAGCGCTTTGAATGTCGATCCTGAGAATCTCACCATTGCCTGCCTGAGTCGTCGTAAGGACACCCTTTTGATCGAACTTCACGGCCGTCGGTACATCTAACCCCGACATGAAACGTTGTGGCGTCCCCCCATTGAGCGGCACCCGCCAGATTTCACCAGCAGCAATTTGCGGAAAGTAGATCTGCTCGTCTGGTCCTACGGAAAGCGCATTCGGTAACGCAAGATGATCAGCGATCAGCCGTGGCGCTCGGCCATCAGGGAAGAGTTCAAACAATCGCCCATCAGGGCGGCATTCATCCATAAACAGACGATCTTTATACGCGGTGATGCCATTCGCAGCCGGAACATTATCGGCAATCAGCCGTGTTTCACCATTTGGGGTCCGCGCACACACTCGCGCATTCATCACTTCTGTCACATACATCACTCCATGCGAATCGAACACGATATCGTCCGGGGCAACGATTGGTCCACCGACGGGAGAAATCGTCTCGCACGCGCCAGTCGCGGTGTTGATCGCACTGATCTGACTGCCAAATGCCTGGACTACATAGAGTCGACCATCAGGGCCAACTCGCATCCCATTGGCGCCAAACAACCCACTCGCTGGTGAGAGATGGGTGATTTGCCACCCTGCGGCAGCTTTTGGGCCTGCACTACCTGCGGATTGATAGCGGTTCATCGTGTTTCCTCCTTTTTTGTTGTCTTGGTGATTCATCCGTCTCGGATGCTCGGTACTATTTACCTACTTACAATGCAAGTCCAGCACCGATCGCTTCTCTCTTTAAGCGCATTGTCTTGATCTTCCTCAACAAATTATCTTCAGGCACCCGTCTCGGAAGGGGTTTTTGCGGTAGTGGCCCTCGGCCACGATAGACAACTTTTACGAAAATTTTATCGAAATTTTACAATTTGCTTACGACTTCACTGTCGGTTTCCCTTATATCTTCCCCAGACTGAAAACCGCGAGATAACGGAAGAGCGAACGAACACGATACAGCGAGCCCAATATGCCCAAAGCATCACCTACTGAAGTGCACACTTTCCCCACTCGTCGCGCCTTTGTCCTCCAATTGTCGACTCAGGCTGACCTCTCCCAGGGACGCATCTATGGGCGCGTGGAACATATTTCGTCTGGTCGTGCTCGTCGTTGTGGCTCCATTGAGGAGTTGTTGGCATTCATCACATCGGTCTTAGAAGAAAACCAAAGCAAACAGGAGGAGGAGATATGAAGAGATCCAGGAGACGTTTCTTTGCCGCTGCCATCGCGACAACGTTAGGCGTCACGATAACAGCAACACCATTGTGGGCCAAACCCACACATTCGACCCTGATCGCGTTAGCGAGTAACGATCGTCAACTGTGGGTTGCCAATCCAGACAACGACTCGGTCACCATTTTTGATGTCAGCAGTGGAGGCGCACAGAAAGCGAAGGAGATTACCGTAGGAGATGAACCAGGGTGTATCGCCATTACGCCTGACAATAGCAAGGTGTATGTCACCAACACGGTCAGTGGCACAGTGTCCGTCATCAATGCAACCTCTTTTCATAGTGGTGCATGCCCGACCTTGGAATGCGTCGTGGAAAACGTGACGCACTGTAGTGCAGGAACAAACGGGACTGATTCCTTAAGCAAGCCCAAAGACCGCCAACGGTTGGTGAAGTTCCTCAAATCGATCGATGCGCAGACACCGATCTTCCCATAAGTAGATTTCAGTGATTTTTCCCTCTCTCCGTGACCGGAGAGAGGGGGGCGGATAAGGTCCACATGTAGGACAATCTCAGCCTCGCTCAGCGCCTTTACCAAAACTTTACCAAAATTTGACCGTTTCCTTATGACTTCGACTTCGCCCTTGTCTATCTTCTTCGCAAGTCGACACAAAAAAGTAGGGAGTCGGTAGCAATGAGTATCTCTCAACAGAGTTACAGTCACGATGCAACTGAATCGGAGCAAGAAAAACAACGCCCACTAACCACACCGAACCTGTTACACTTGTTCTCGCTTGATCTTGCGCATTGTCCGCGATTCGATCGCGCAGAGGAATACGCTTTAGCCTGTCGGACGCGGGCCGCGTGGCTCGCGCTGATCACTTCAGTCCAAACCCATCGTGCTCTCCTTCTCCATCATGTTGGCGAACAGCTGCTGCCAGTATCATCTGACACACTGAGTGAGGGAGACATCCTACGCCTTGTGTACCATGTCGAAGCACATGTCAAGCAGAGTAACCGGCACGCAACACAGCCCCCTCCTGCCTCCCTCCAGACCTGGCTGACACAGATGCACGCGCATCTCGCTCACTTCCGCCACTGCCGGGACGAAATGGTGCATCGCAATCTTCGTTTCGTTGTCATGTTAGCTCGGCGTTATCAACAGCAGGGTGTAAGTCTCCTTGACCTCGTTCAGGAGGGAGCCCTAGGACTGATGCGCGCGGTGGAGAAGTTCGACCCTGACCGAGGGGTGAGGTTCGCCTCGTATGCGGTCTGGTGGATACGCGAGGCGTTTGCTCGCACGCTAGCCTGCCAACAACCTACGCACGGCTTTTCTGATGCTGCTCTTGAAGAAAAGAACGATGGCTCATTAATCGACCTCATCGCAGCCCCTGAAGAGGCGTCTCCTGAGAGCACTCTCCAGAACGCGGACACGACCAAACAGTTACATCATGCTCTTGCTAGTCTCCCGGCCCAGGAGGCGGACATTCTCCGTCTGCGCTTCGGAATCGGAAAGACCCGCCCCTATACGCTGGCGGAAGTCAGCCAACAATTGCATTGCACCCGTGAGCAAGTGCGAGTACGCGAACAACGCGCGCTGGTACGCTTGCGGATGTATCTGAAACGCTCGACACAGACCTTACAGGAGAAGAAACCAGAACCTCAACGACACAGGAGGAAGGCCGCATGAAAACGCACTCGACGCCCTGCGGACATGTGCTGCACCGATTCTTCTATACCCGCAAAGTGGCTTGGCAGGCGTATTGGACCCAAGAGCGCAAAGCAGAAATGACAGTTATCATCGGCAGCTTCCTGCTGTCAGGATTACTCTTTTGGTGCGCATTGCGCACACTGTAAACGGTGAACAGTTCGCGTATTACGCTACGCGATCATAAAGAAGGAGTAGTGTATGACAACACTTTGCTATGACCAGGTGACTCGCCCGCACGCCCTCACTCGTCCATTGTCTGCGCTATCAAGCACTTGGCAAACTGGACCACACACTTTCTCACCAGTGGCGGTATTACCTGAACAGTTTTACCATCTCGGTTCAACACCTGCATCGATGCACGGCGTCCAGGCTTTAATGCGCGCCGTGCTTGAGGACGCGCTCACCTGTTGGCAAAAACAATTCGCGACCAAGAGCCGACGGGAGCGACGGCTCGCACATGAAGCTGAGCGGTGGTTCGAGAGCAATAACGCATCCTGGCCCTTTGCCTTTGTCAACATTTGTGTGGCCTTAGGTTTGGAACCAAACTATATTCGTCGCGGGCTTCGTCGTTGGCAGCAGGCCCCACTGCTCCACGTTGCCCGCCCGACTGGTCATGCCGTGTTAAAACCACGGCGCATCAAATCCGCAGCTTGAAACTCGCAAACTCTCTGTTACGAACACGGGAACCGCCCATTGTTGCGTACAGCGCAGTTCATGACCATTGATCGAGCAATTCCTGCGCCTCGCGGAGATCAGCCGTCGCATGTGCCTCAGTAAACCAGCGGTAAATCTTGGCGAGCATCTGTCGCGCCTCACGTTGTTTACCGTTGTGAGCCCAGAGCTGGCCGAGGCTCACGGTTGCCCGTAACTCCATCGCCTTGGCCTTCTGGCGTCGCGCGACTTGTAACGCATGGCGAAAACACGCTTCAGCTTCACCTTGGAGGTCGGGGTTGGAAGCTGTGTGAGGAGAAAACGTCCCTTGAGGAGATAGACATAGGCAGCGTGCACCTGTTCTTCGTTCTTATCGACCGCGGCTATAGCTTCGTCCACAAGGGAGAGACTCTCGACAACCCGCGCGGCCTTTCCGTATGCATCCGCGAGTAACGCCAGAAAATAGGGGCGGCCACCTTCAGTTCCAGTCGCCCGCCACGCCTCTATGCCGCGCTGCAGTTCAGACAAACCGTCGTCTGTGTACCCTTGGGCACCGAGCGCCCAGCCGCGTAAAACCGTTCCCAATGTGACCATCTGTGAGTATTCATATTCTGCAGCAATAGCAATGGCGGCGTCGGCGTTGGTTTGCGTAGCAACCGGCTCGCCACGGAGTTTATGGACCCACGCGACAAAATTGCGGGCGAATGCCTGGCTATAGGGATGAGCCAGCGACTGTGCCAACGTCGTTGCTGCACGCCCGTGGGCAAGCGCCTGGTCTGCATAGCCGAGATACCAGAGCGTCCAGGCCAGAAAACAGTGTGCACCAACCCCTGGATCAGCACCGCCGTAGGGCAGGGTATAAGAAAGATGCTGCCGCGAATCATACAGGGTGAGGCATTTTTCCAAGTGGGTTCGAGCGGTGACAAACTGCCCTTGTCGATAGTGCGTCATTCCCAACGCGTAGCGTGCTTGTAGAAGCAATGCGGAGTCATCACGGTTCTGCGCGAGGTGTAGCAACTGTTCAGCATATTCCCGGCCAGTGGCCAGCTTCCCTTGCATGACGACTGAAGCAAAAAGGCCTCGGAGGATCGGAAAAAGAGTGCTGGTCTCTTCGGTCTGATGACACAGTTCCCGGGCCCGCAGATACGCCTGTTCGACTTCCGGCGCTGCAGTCCCTTTGACTGCCATCAGCGTTGGTCCCAACGTCGCCTGCAGCCGTAGCTCGTGCCGTGTACGCTCAGGAGTCTCGGAAAGATGGGGTAATAACTGTAATCCTCTATCGAGGTAGCGCAGCGCCACACGATATGCGTGACGACGGACAGCATTTTCAGCTGCCTGCTGCAGATAGCGGAGTGCACGGTCATAGTCTCGTGCCTGTTCAAAGTGAATGGCTAACTCAGCAGCAATCGTATCGACCTGTGCGCCATAGGCTGTTTCCAAGCGCTCGCCAATCCGCTGATGGAGACGCAGTCTCCGCACCGGGGGTATACGTTGCACCAGAATCCTCTGATAGAGGGCGTGCGTAAACGCATAACTACCTGTTATTGTTCCATCAGGCCACGTTCGTGGTTCCCGCACTTGCAAAAAACGCTGCTGACGCGCCAGTTGTTCGCACCGCTCTTCACTCGTCCCGTCCGACGCGGCGAGCGCGGCATCTACCGCAGCCGCCGGAAATTCCCTGCCTATCACACTGGCCGCTTCTACTATCTGCTGCTCATCTGGCGTCAGCCGCTCGATCTGTCGCTCAATCATTCGCCGCGTATTCTCGGGTATGCCTACAGCAACTTGCGCTGTCGTCCCATACAATTCCCACTGCCCATCCTGCCGGCGGAATACTCCCTGCTCGATGAGATCTTCCACCACATTCGTCAAAAAGAGTGGATTGCCGTCGGTGCGTTGATGGAGCAGGTCAGCAACCCGCTCGGGAAAGGCACTTTTAGGAAAACGACGCGCGAGATACGTCACAACCTCGATTGGCGTCAGTAGCGCTAAGGCCAGCTCTTCACACTGTCCCTGCCTTTTGAGGTCGTGTTTCAGGTTTTTCAAGGGATGCTCACTGACGATGACCTCAACCGGTCGGTAAGTACCAAGGACTAACAATCGTGCCGCTTCACGACGACGGGCAAGCGCTGCCAATAAATCCAATGTGGCATAGTCGCCCCAGTGGAGATCTTCTAAGACGAGAATGAGCGGAATTTCTTGGGTCACCGCAGCAAACGCTTCTGCACCTTCGCGTAACATGCGCTCGGGCGTAGCGCCAAGAATGTCGTCATGCAGGCGTTCGCGCTCTGAGAGGTTCGTCAATGCCGGGAGTTGCGCCAACCACGTCGGCGCATATTGCATCAGCCATTTCACTATTTGTTCTTTTTGTGACCGGCGACTTAAATCCCCGAGCGCTTCGAGTATCGGCAAGTATGCCTCGCCAACGCCGTAGTGCTCAACACATTGCCCCCGTGCAATCCACAGCTGAGGGGCTAGGGGCTGGGGACTTGGGGCTGGTAGGGAAGGTAAAAACTGAAGGCCGGGGGCTAAGGGCTGAGTATCACAAATTTTTACGTTTTGCCTTTTGCTTTCTGCTCTTCGCGCTTCGTCCTCGCCAGCCCCTAGCCCCCAGCCCCTAACCCCCTGTGAGGCTTCAGACAAAAACGCTTCAATGAGCGTGGTCTTGCCGATTCCCGGCTCACCGGTGACAAACACAACCTGGCGGTGCCCGCTGAGCGCCTTGGCCCATACTGCGTGCAGTTGCGCCAGTTCGGCTTCGCGACCAACGAGGACAGGGGACAGAGGTCGAGGGTCAGGGGTTGGAAGAACTACGGTATGATCACGATAACGGTCAACGTCATTCTGTGCCGTTCTGACCGGCTCCTGACTCCTCACCCCCGACTCCTGAGCGGGCGAAGCCGCACGCAACGGAGCAAGCCTGCGATATCCGCGACGATGCACGGTTTCGACAAATTGTGGCTTCTTGGGATCATCAGCCAATGCTTTACGAATTTCGCCAATTGCGACTTTCAGCACCGCATCACCGACATACGTCTCTGCCCAGATGGTTTTGAGTAACTCTTCTTTGTTGACCAACTGGCCAGGGTGACGCAACAAATACAGTAACACCTCGAGCGCCTTCGGCGGCAAACTCACCGTCTGCTCGTCCCGCCACATAAGCGCGTTGCGGGGATCACAACGAAAGGGTCCGAATGAGAGTACCTCCGCTGCCATACTTCTTTCCTCGCTCTTCATTCATGCCACTCTGGGGCCGCTTTACCAAAAATTTACCGAAACTTTACCGTTTCTTTATGACTTCTGCCGATCCGTAGCCTATTGTTTGCTTTGTGAATGGTCACCGGAGTTCGATTACACTGTACTATCGCAATGGGTGAAATACAGCTTGTGACGCACCGAGCGAAATCGCAGCAGGCCTCACTCCCCACTGACCGGGCGTTTGTTGTCCAGTTCACGACAACCACCGACATGCACCAGCGGCGAGTCGCTGGCCGCGTCGAACATGTGGCGTCAGGCCACAGCTCTCACTTCCGCTCGCTGCAAGAACTCTGGTCCTTTATTGCACAAATGCTCGGTGAAAAACAAGGAAAGGAAGACCCCTCATAAGAGGGCAGACACGCCCGCTAATAACCCGAGGTGAGGCCCGATAAAAGCAGCAGACTCTGAGGAATTACCTGTAGGGCAACTTTGCCCGAAAACTTCCTTCTCTCTTCTGCAGCTTTTCCGCTTTTTACATCATCATATCATCACTACGGCAAGAAATGACGTCAACGAATGACACCGCAATCAACAGCAAAGGAGGACTTCTCATGCGGTATGTACGAACAATTTTTTCCTGTACGGCGTTCCTTTTAGTTTTAGGAGCGCATACTCCGAGCGGCGTATCGTTTGCCCTGCCGACCAACTCAAGCCCGATCGCACTGACGAGCGACGATAAATACGTTTGGGCGGTCAACCCAAACGTTGATCTTATCGAGCCGGTGGTAAACGATACCGTCACCGTGCATGACGTATGGAATGACAAAAATCAGAAAGTCGCTGAAATTCCGGTAGGCGATGATCCGGTGTGTGTCGCGCTTACCCCGGACAATAAAAAAGCCTACGTCACCAATCATGGCAGCAATACAGTCACAGTCATCAACGCGCAGACATATCAGGTCATCACGACTGTGCAGGTCGGCACTGAACCGTGGGGATGTGCAGTAACCCCGAACGGTGAGAAAGTCTATATTGCCAACTTCTCATCTGACTATGTCTCGGTCATTCGGACCAGTGACGACAAAGTCATCAGAACGATCAAACGCGTTGGCTCAAAACCCAGAGCCATCGCTATTAGCGAAGACGGCAAGACGGTGTTCGTGACATTATTCCTCGCCCAGCTTCGCGAAGGCAACTCTCCTGCGACTGAAGGTCTGGATGACAGTAAAGAAGGGCGGGTTGTGGTGATTGATACAAAGCACGACCGTGTCGCGACCACCATTAAGCTGAACCCAGCGCTGATGGGGTTCTCCTCACGTGGGAGTGTGTTGCAACGTATTCCTGTGGCGGACCCTGCCAACCCGGATAATACGCTGGTTCCAACTTCCGGTTTTCCAAACCTACTCCAAAGTATCGTCATCAGGGGCCATCGTGCCTATGTGCCAGGCACCTGTTCATCACCAGACGGGAACGCTCGCTTCAATGTCAACGTGCAGAGTTGTTTGTCGTCGATCGACATCAATGCCCTCGCCGAAGTGCAGGCAGCGTTCTTGAACATGAATGTCGGTGTTGGGGGTGAGCCGGTAGGTAAACGCTTATTCAATACCAATCCTTTGGCGATTGCCTTCAAGAAAAGTAAAAGTGAAGGCTTTATCCCTCTCGCAGCAACCAACCGACTGCTGAGAGTGGAACTCAATGGCAGTGGTGACCCTACCATCAACTCGCCAGCGAATATCATTCGCATCGAGCTAAAAGATCCCCACGAGATCACTCAACCAGATCCCAATGACACGATCGGTAGCAAAAATCCGCGTGGTATTGTGATCAACTCCACCGATACCCGTGCGTACGTGATGAGTCTGATCACACGTGATGTCGCGGTCGTCGATATTGCTGGCACTGATCCAAGCAAATACAAAACGCTGGCGCGGATTTTATCGACGGATCTCCCGACCCCAGGTTCGCTCGCCGCAATCGTAAGCCGAGGGCATCAGTTGTTTAACACCGCCATAGGTCCAACAGGCACCGAAGAACGCTCCCTCCCTCCAGCTGGACGCATGTCCGACTTCGGCTGGGGATCGTGTTACGGCTGTCATCCCAATGGCCTCATGGACGGTGTCACCTGGATGTTCGGTGATGGACCACGCCAGACGATCTCGATGGAAAGCACCTACGAGCACCCCCAAAGCCCAACCTTTCTCAATGCGTTTGGTGGGCCACTACTGCCCAACTTCAAGCAACGGGTGCTCAACTGGTCTGCGGTGCGCGATGAATGCCAAGATTTCGAATTGAACATCCGCAATGTCTCCGGCGGGCAAGGGTTGATTGCGGATGGGCAAGCAGTCGTCAACCTGACCCCAACCTCCACGACAGGACGGAGCGCTGATCTCGATGCCCTCTGTTCATACATTGCGTTTGGCATCCGTGCTCCTATTTCTCCTCTCCGTGGACAAGAGGAGTCGCCAGGACGGCAGTTGTTCGCAGCAGCCAACTGTCAGCAGTGTCATGGTGGACAGAACTGGACGAGTAGCCAGGTTGATTTCACACCGCCACCAAACGCCGCCGAGATTCAAGCCGCTCAACTCAAGAATTTCCTCTGTGATGTAGGGACGTTTGATCCGAACGCATTTAACGAAGTCAGAGCGGCTGGTGTGACCCAAGTGAATCCACCGATTCTGGTGGCCAACGGCGTATTGGGGTTCAACATCCCTTCGCTGTTGTCAGTCTTCGTGGGTGCACCGTACCTGCATAACGGTCAGTGCCCAGATCTAGAATGCGTGCTCAATAACGTCACCCATCGCAGTGCTGGCACAGGTGGCGTGGACACCCTGAGCAATCCTAAGGACCGGACAAAACTCATACGGTTCTTGAAGACGATCGACATCACCACCTCAACGTTTCCGTTCGTCGCGAGACCATGTGCGAAGTAGTAACTGATACCTAGAACAGCTTGCGTTGTGACATGGGACAGCATATAAGACGGGGCGAAATGGATAAGAGAAAACGGATAAGGGAGACAGGAGAAACGTGCAGGAACTTCCGGCGTGTTTTCTCCCGCCCTCCTTTATCCTTATCTCCTCCTTCTTCATCCGGTCTTTCGTCATTTTTATTTCACCCTCTTCCTCTTGTTAGAAGAAAGGAGCTTCAACTATGCGGACACAAGTACTCTTGGCAATGACGTTCTCAACCTTCATGACTTTCACATCTCCAGCGGTCGCTGTCGTCCTCGATGTTATCGATAACAACTCATCGATCTCCATTGATACCAACAGCCAAGATGGGTTGTTCACGTGGAACGTCGATGGCGTGAGTCACCTGTCACGCGAGTGGTTCTGGCTACGAACTAGCAGTGATACGCAAGAATCGTCGCTCGATACGTTGTCGCTCTCATCCGCTGCTACCAGCGGGAATACAGCCACGCTCTCGTATAATGGCACGGGGTTCGATGTTGACCTTGAGTACACCCTGAATGGCGGAGCGAATGGGAGTGGGGCATCGCAGATTAGAGAAGATATTTCGCTCATCAACACCAGCGGCGCTCCGTTGACGATCTCGCTATTCTCTTTAAGTGATTTCGATCTGGATGGCACCTCGCTCGATCAGCAAGCCTCAGGCGACGCGATTGGAATCACTCAAGGAGATGGACTCGTGGTCGCAAACGTCCGTCCTTCGTTGGCAGGTCAAGCTTTCCAAATTGCGCTGTTCGATGATCTCATCGATAGTTTCAATGATTCAGGCCTAACGAATCTGGATAACTCTGGAAGCCCGACGGGACTTGGGGATTTGCAGTTTGCCTTTCAGCACAATTTCACTATTCCGAATGGCGGCAACGCGGATCTCACATTGCTCAAAGACATCTCCGCGGTTCCGGAGCCAGGGACCATCGGCCTGTTCGTCTCTGGGATCTTTCTGTTGTTGATCCAGCGGCGATTCCAACGGAAAGCGGTCTGTTAGGCATGGGCAAGAATTAAGTTACCGATTAAGAGCGAGGAAGAAGCGTATAGTTCCAATCGCCATGAAACTTACCGGGTTTGATATTGAGCGCTTGAAACTCATCGTCGGAGACCTGTAGGCCTTTG